>CAZCTI010000006.1:0-35067 GCA_964501385.1 uncultured Clostridia bacterium | reverse complement strand
TTACTTTTAAAATTTTTTCAATCATATACTCACCTCCTTACAAGTATACCCATTAAATGAAATTTTATTTAATGCTATATTAAATAATGTAACATATTTTTTTTCTTTTGGCTATAACATTTATTTAAATATTATAATAGAAATTCATTAAAATTCTCTTAATTCTGACACAGTTATGCAGTATGTATAATCTCAACAATTCTGAAAATGGGGTTCGCAGGAAAATTCACCAATTTTTTTCTCCCTATCGGTCAAAGAAATTGGGTTTGGTCATAAAGGGCATACAAAGAAAAATGCATTAGAGCATGTTTTTCTTATTACTGTTCTAATGCATCTATATTAATAATTTCATCCATGTACTCCTGTATACCCTTGCTGTCCATGTCCGTTGAAAGTGAAATCTCGCTTACCAACATTTGCTTTGCACTTACAAGCATTTTCTTTTCTCCTGTAGAAAGACCTTTTTCTTTGTCTCTGTAGGTTAAATCTCTTACAACCTGTGCAACTTCGAAAATATCTCCGGTCTTCATTTTTACCATATTGTCACGATATCTTTTGTTCCAGTTGGAATCATTAATTTCAGCTCTTTGCTTTAAAACACTGTATACCTTCTCAACTGTCCTTTTGTCTATGATGTTTCTTAAACCTATATTATTTACATTATCCACGGGTATCATTAGTTTCATTTCCCCTATGGGCATTTTAAGTACATAATAGTTTTTAACTTCACCTAAAATTTCCTTAGACTCCATCGTTTCAATAACACCGGCTCCGTGCATGGGGTACACCACTTTGTCGCCTAAATTAAACATATAATTACCTCCTAATATATATATTATACATCATTCGGCAACAAATGTCAAATCGATTATTATACCCCGATACTGTATGCTTGTCAATACAAAAATTAAATATTTTTACATAATTTAAAGACAATTTAAAGACATAAAAAGTATGTTTCCTTCAAGCTTTATCCTTCCAAAACCGCAGAATTCCGCCATTCCGAACAGTATGTATGCAAACCGGTAAAATTCTTCGCTATATTCAGTATGAATACAAATATATCAGGAAAATTGTTATGTGATTTTTTTATTTTTTTAATTTTAAAACTTCTTTTGTTTTATTTACAATTTCTTCTGCCGTTAACTTATATTTTTTAAGAAGGTCTTTTGGCTTCCCTGATTCTCCGAATGTATCTAAGACACCCACTCTTTTTAAAGGAACAGGATATTCATCAGACAAAACTTCAAGCACAGCACTTCCCAAGCCGCCTATTATACTGTGTTCTTCAGCTGTAACAATAGCATTGGTTTCTTTAGCTGCATTTATTATTATATCTTTGTCTATTGGCTTAATTGTATGAATGTTTATAACCTTAGCTTCAATTCCGTCCGATTTTAATATCTCATGAGCTTTTAATGCTTCCTGAACCATCAACCCCGTAGCAACAATTGTAACATCCTTACCATCTCTTAACAAAACACCCTTGCCTAATTCAAAAACATATGAATCATCATAAACATCATCAACAGCCATTCTTCCAAGTCTTATATATACAGGTCCCACAAATTCGGCAGCTTTTAAAACAGCCTGCTCAGCTTCTTTAGCATCAGCCGGGTTAATAACAGTCATATTCGGAATGCTTCTCATTAAGCTTATATCTTCGATTGCTTGATGGGAGCCTCCGTCCTCTCCAACCGTAAGACCTGCATGGGTAGCTGCAATTTTAACATTTAATGAAGGATATGCAACTGTATTTCTGATAATTTCAAATGCTCTTCCCGCTGCAAACATTGCAAAGGAGCTTGCAAATGGAATTTTTCCCGCTAAGGATAATCCTGCTGCTGTACCTATTAAATTCTGCTCAGCGATTCCAACATTGAAAAATCTTTCAGGGCTTACTTTCTGAAATTCCACAGTCTTTGTGGAGCCGGACAAATCCGCATCCAATACAACAACATTACTGTTTGTTGCTGCTAATTTTTTTAATGCATCACCGTATGCTTCTCTTGTTGCTTTACCCATTTAAACCGCCTCCTCCATTAGTTGTGTCTCCAATGTCCCCCATTTCCTCCATTGCCTTACAAAATTCTTCATCATTAGGAGCCTTTCCATGCCAGCCTGCTTGATTCTCCATGAAGGAACAGCCTTTTCCTTTTGTAGTATTTGCAATTATTAATGCAGGTTTTCCCTTGATTGTTTTTCTTTCTTCAAAAGCTTTTTCCAAAGATTCAAAATCATGACCTATTGCTTTTATTACATGCCATCCAAATGCTTCGAATTTTTTATCAATTGGTTCAATTGTCATAACATCTTCATTTTTGCCATCTATTTGCAAACCATTGTGGTCTAATATAGCAGTTAAATTATCCAGGTGGTAGTGGCTTGCAAGCATAGCTGCTTCCCAAATCATACCTTCGTTTAATTCGCCGTCTCCCAAAAGAGCAAATACTCTGTTTGGTTTATTATCAATTTTAAATGACAATGCCATTCCATTTGCAATTGAAAGACCCTGGCCTAAGGAGCCTGTTGATGCTTCCACACCTTGAAGTTTTTTCATGTCCGGATGACCTTGAAGTTTTGAATCAACTTGTCTAAGGGTTGAAATCAAATCCTTGCTTATAAACCCTTTCTCCATTAACACAGCATACAAAACAGGAGCCCCGTGACCTTTTGACAATACAAATCTGTCCCTGTTTTCATCAGTTGGAGAATCTATGTTCATTTCTTTGTAGTATAAATATGTCATTATTTCCACCGCAGAAAGAGAGCCTCCCGGATGGCCTGACTTTGCCTTATAAATCATAGTCAATATATTTTTTCTCATGTTTTTTGCTATGACTCTTAAATCATCGTATTTCATTTTCCCTCCATTATAGTTTACTTGAGGACATTCCTCTAATGAATAACTAAGAATGTCCCCATACATTTTACTGTTTAGGTACTGTATCCCAGTCCTTCAAAAATTGGTCTATTCCTTTATCTGTTAAAGGATGCTTTGTGAGCTGAACTAATACTTTATAAGGTACGGTAGCAATGTGGCAGCCTAATTTTGCAGCCTCTATAACATGCATTGGATGTCTTATGCTTGCAGCTATAATTTCCGTATCAATTTCATAGTTTCTAAAAATTTCAACAATTTCTTTTACCAGATTCATTCCGTCATTGCCAATATCGTCAAGGCGCCCTGCGAAAGGACTTACATATGTGGCACCTGCCTTTGCTGCAAGAAGTGCTTGCCCTGCAGAAAATATCAATGTAACATTTGTTTTGATTTTTTCCTTATGAAGAACCTTTACTGCTTTTAATCCTTCCACTGTCATTGGCAATTTAATGATTATATTTTTATGTATTTTTGCCAACTCTACAGCTTCTCTTATCATTCCTTCCGAATCCAAGCTGATTACTTCAGCACTTATGGGTCCGTCAACTATTGAGGTTATTTCTTTTACAACATCCTCAAATATTCGTCCTTCTTTTGCTATTAAAGATGGATTTGTTGTAACTCCGCAAATAACACCCATATCATTTGCTTTCCTTATTTCATCTACATTTGCCGTATCAATAAATAATTTCATTTCTTCCTCCTATTCTACTATCAGTGTCATCCTGAGCGACAGCGAAGGATCTCATCTATTCAAAGAAGGGGGACACACCTCTACTATAGGGATAGCCTTTGAGGTAAGAGGAATGTCCCCGTACTTTAGATTCTTCACTACGTTCAGAATGACAAATCTTCGTTTTGTATTTTATCAATCTATTACTCTAACAATATCTTTGTTTCCAAATATAACTTTAAGCATGAATACCGGAAGCACTATTTGCCTTTTTATTCTTCTTGGGTCCTTAATAAGTCTGTCTAACCATTCCAAACCAAGCTTAATAAATATATCCTGTGTCCTTTTTACAATACCGGCAAGAACATCCAATGTTCCGCCGTTTCCGATTATCACATTTGCATTTATTAAATTTCTGTTATATTCTATCCACTGCTCCTGCTTTTTAGCACCGAATCCTACAAACAGAATATGAGGTTGATGCTTGTTTATATCATCAATAACGGCTAATTCTTCGTCATGGCCTCTTTTTCCCAAATGAGTACCCTTAAAATATCCGTGTTGAGCACCAACAATATTAATGTCAGGATAATCTTTATGAACATTTTTCATTGCAGCCTCAGCCACACCGGGCTTTCCGCCCACTACATAGAGCTTAAGACCTTTTGCATTTGCCATTTTCAATAAATTCACCGACAAATCATACCCTCCTACCTTTTCCTTAAGAGGATGTTTTTTAATTCTTCCAGCATGAATTAAACCTATTCCGTCTGGAATATTAATATCTGAATTATTTATTAAATTAAGGAATTCTTCGTCCTTTTGGCACATCATAATGATTTCCGTATTAGGAGTGTAAATTATATACTTTTCATTTTTTTCTATCTTTTTTTCTGCGATTTTTAGCACTTCATCCATTGAGACATTATTAATTCTAACGCCCATTATACTCAATTTATCCATTAGTAATTTCCTTCATTATTTTATAATTAACATTTGTTAATTCTCTTAATTTGTTCACACTTTGTGACAATTTTATTTTTTCTTCATCCTCATTGCTAATTTTATCAATTATTTCGTTATATATAATATTTTCGTCAATATCATCGATTGTGCAGGCAATTTTCATATTGACGCTGTTTACAAAGTGGTCTACCTTGTGGTCATATGAAACTGCAACTATGGGCACATTGGCAGCTGCTGCAAAAATAAGCGAATGAAGCCTAACACCAACCATCACATCCATATATTTAATTATATCAAATGCATCATTGGGTGATAACTTTTCCCTGTAATACACAGCTTTATCGCCTAAAATATTTTCAACCTGATCAATTAGCTGCAAATCTTCCTTATGGTAAAAAGGTATAAAGTGACACTCTATTCCTTCTTCAATTAATAGTAGAGCCACCTTGCTGATTTTGTGGCTGACATCAATATCCTTCCAATTTCTTAAGGAAAAGCATACCTTTTTGGTTCCTTGATTATCGTAAGCCACATATTCGTCTTTTCTTAAATTTATAACCGGGTCTGTTGAAAGAAAAATTTTCTTTTCATCCACACCTATGCTTATTAGAAATTCCTTCGAATAATTATCTCTTACTGTTATATAGTCAACCAATGACAATGTTCTTTTAACCGCCTGAATGCTTTTTTCATTTACTATGGGACCAATTCCTTGACTAAGCATTACAATTTTATTTTTCATAAGCTTTGCAAGTCTAATTAAAAACAAATAATAATAAATACTTCTTTTGCTTGTTACATCCTGAAGCAAACTTCCTCCGCCAAAAATCAGCACATCTGAAGACTTAAGTGCGTTTATTATAGACAACACATTATACCTATCAATTGTATTTACATTGTATTTTTTCGAAGTTATCGTTTTATTTCCGGAAAGAACTGTTATGTTTTCTCTATTAGTAATTTCTAATATTTGTTTCAGCGTCATTTCCAATATTGCTTCATCGCCTAAATTTCCAAATCCATAATAGCCTGCCAACAACATTTTTTTCACTTCAGTCTCTCCTGTACATTCATAAATAGTCTGTAGCATAAATCACATATCAATACTAAGACACAACCTATGATTATACCAAACCCAAGTGCAATTAAAGTCCTTGCAAAGGAAAGGTAAATAGGAGTTCTTATGTGAGAAAAAGTATTTATTACCGAGGATGTTCCTATTGCTGATGCTAACATGAAAATTCCCGTAAAAAACTCAGATTTTTTACTTGCAGCATATACAGCAGCAAATACTGCAGGAAATGCTATTAAAAATTCCTTTGTTCTTGGTCTTGCAATAAGCACATATTCCATGAAATTTCTTGATATCATTTCAATGCTTGAAGGCTGAACATTAGTTTCATGCCCTGTCCTTGAAATGTAAATATATGCAGCAGCACCGATTACAGCTGCTATTATGCCGTAATAAATTTTAATTTCTTTATTTAAAAACTTTACAGTAGTATTTATAACACTTTTCACAGAACCTTCCTTATCCATAAAATAAATTATGAACATAATCATGAAAATTCCAAAAGGAAGAATTTGTGCAAATTTTACACCTCTAAAAATATCTAATTCCAGCATGTACCTGACATCTGCTAACATTGAATCTACAAACACTGCACCTGCCAATGAAATTGCAACACTCACTATCAGTATAACGATGGAAAGAACCATAATGCTTATATTTGAATATTTTTTCCTTGACTCATAAATACTTTTTATTCTATTCATGAAAAAGTATATCCCAAGACCTGAAAACACTACCGCCGAACCAAATGCAAAACCTTTTTCTGCAAGACCTCTCATTACCAATGGTATCAATGCTGCAGGCAAAGCAAACAAATATAAATAATTTACATACTTATGTTTTATATTAAACATTTTTATGAACAACATTACAGCAGCCAATGTAATTCCAAAAGCCATCACAGCCATTCTCTTTGTGCCTATTGTAAAGTATTTCATTGATTCAGCTTTTCCAAAGCTTATATTGTGTCCGGACAATCTGTCTCTTAAGCTGTTAAATGTTCTTTCATATTCTTCAACATCAGTAAGGAATTTAGTGCTGTCCTTTTCTTCAAAGAAAGGCTTAAAATATATAACTCTTATATTACGCTCAATTACAGCCCTAAACAATGTATTTTCTATTTCTTCAGCACCTTCATAATTGTAGTACTTATTTCTTTCTCTTATATAATCCCACATTGTAAACGCACGTAAAGCTTGAAAATCGGAATCTTCAACCAAATCATCCAACCCTTCTTGCTTTAAGTGTTCCCTTTGTGTGGAGCTTTCAATCAATGCAATTGCTATATTTTTTTCTTTTATGTAATTTAAAATATTATGCTCATTACCTGGATAACCTAAAACTTCCTTGCCATGAACTATGTAAATTCTTGGTTCTAAGTTATATCTTTCATTTGCAGCTTTATAGGCATCCGCTAATTTTTCATTGTATGCAGGATGGTTGATAGGTCTTAATACAACATCTAAACCGGCATCTTTTGCCAGGGATATTTTTTCGTCATCATAACCGATACCGATATTTAGCAATCTTGAATCAACTACCTTTGAGATTTCATATACCCCTTTGCCAGCTAAGTTAATCACCTTATCTGTTTCTGCATAATATATATCATCAACTATACCGTTTAAAACTATGTAATAAATATTGTCCAAATTATATGTTTCATAAAAATCATCAGCATACCTTTCTTCCAAACCGGATACAATGTAGCTGTAAATTTCCTTATTTTCTGTTGTAACTATAACATCATTCGGATTTATTTCATTATCCATAATTAATGTTACTATTTTTGGATTGTAATCATCCTGCCATTTATATTCTTTAACTAATTCTGAAACTATTTCAGCCCTTAGACTGTAACCTTCTTCAATTAATAAATTTATTGTTTCTTCCTGTATTGCAACGGATTCTGCACCAAATTCTTTAAACTTCCTAAACCAATAGTCTAAATCTTCCATTGAACTGTCTGCAAATCTTTTCATTTCATTATAATCAAGCATAATTTCGGCAGTTTTATACTGCTCTTCAACTTGAGCCCTCTGATATACAGTATATATACCTACAATCAGCGAAAGACAAATCAATATAAGTACTATTTTATCAATTTTATTTAGTTTCATTTTCTCTCCTAAATATTTAATTTCATTTAATCAAGAGCACAGCCCTTGTCATTGCTATGAATAAACTCCACGTTTGTATGTGACAAGGGAAACGGCGTTTTTATCACCTTTTATCACCTCTGCCGAATTTGTCCACCGAGAACCGTCCCCGCTGGTCACCGAGAACCGTCCCCGCTGGTCAGTTATTTTTTCAAGACACAAACAACCATCTTAACTAAAAATTCTTTAAAAAATGGTAAACGAGCAGGTATTTTAAAAATACTTCTCAATGGTTCCTCAGAATAATATTCAATTTTAAAACTACTATTATGTAAAATTCTATCAGCTCTTTTAATATACATTTTATTTATATATGAGAAATACTCTGTACCATCTTCTTTTTTACTGATTCTAAAATCAATTCTATCCTTGCCATCAGGCAAATCCTTAACCAATTCCTTGTATGATTTTATAAGTGTTTTTTCGCTGAAAAAAACATGTACCCAGGGTATTCCAATGGCATCGCTTAAATGAGCACCAAAAGGATGATTGTATGGAGGAAAATTCAAATATAATTTCCCGTCCTTTTTTAAAATTCGGTAGCATTCCTTTAGCACCTCTTCCGGTTTATCCACATGCTCCATGGCATCATTCATGATTATTGTATCAAATTTTTCATTATCAAATGGCATGTCAGAAGCATCCCCTGCAACAAATTCAAATTTGTCCTGAAGATTATACTCCTTTGCCAAACTTTCTGCTTCTTTTCTATATTTGTCTAAAATTTCAATACCTACTATTTTTTTCACACCCTTTGAAGCATAAAAAACAGTCTTACCTCCTGCACCGCATCCAATATCCAATACAACCTTATCCTTGAACATTTCATCTATAGTGCTATGCTTCAGATAAAACTTAATAGTATCCATTCCCTTTTCATATTGCCATTGGGCGTAGGTTTTTTTACCCTCATTATTTAAATTAAAAGGATGTACCGGAAGTTTAAACAATTTATTTGCTGTCATACATAATTTATACATAAACAAACCTTCTTCATCAGTATTTGTCAAACTATTTTCTCTTTTGCAATTATATCATTTCGTTTTATTAAATTCAATGCAAAGTTCATAGCTTTGACAACTTAAAGTCGCCAGTTCCTTTAGGTATGAAAACTAAGTGTAATTTGTAACCATTAATTATTATTAGTTTTTAACATATTCTGTTAATATATTTCTGTTGTTTTATGTTGAAATTTATGCTTATTTAGGGTAAAATGTCATATACACATTTAAGGGAGTTGTTAAATTGAAAAAGATACTACTATTTACCTTAATTTTATCAATTATATTTACCGCAGTTATTTACGCTGCTCCTGGAGATTCCAATGATCCAATCGTTGTTCTAAGCTATTTGAACGACCGTATCAAGGCATTAATCAATGACTACAAATTAGAAGATATAGTAAATTTGCAGAAAAAAGTTGATGACTTAGCTAAAACGGAAGGTTCCGGGGGTTCTACGGCTACCTTAGAGGTAGTAGAAATTAGAGCAGGCGAAAAATTAATTGCGGGAGCGGGAGCAGAGCTTATATTAAGGGGCGGAAAGGCTTTTGTTATTGGAAGTGAAATGGGCGGAATTGCAAATGTTACATCCGGCAAGGATTTCGTTTCAGGAATGGAGTTTGTTGCCAATCATTTAATGATAGTTCCAAGAGGAGATGGCAGAGGTGCCTACACAAACGATTATGCCATATTCATGGTAAGAGGTACATACGAAATAGTAAAACCCTAATAAAAGCGTCAAACCCCTATGGAGTTTGGCGCTATATTTTTTAAATTAAAATTTGTAAGTACACACTGTCTATTTTAATCCCACTTCCATTGCTTCTAATGTTTTTATATCCTCAGGCTTAAGCTTTTCATACAAAATTTGCCTATAAACTTTTGCTTCCTCAGACTTTTCCTTTTTTCTGTTAATTTTGTTAACATCATGCCAATAAATCTTTTTATTTTTATAATATAAGTCAAAGTCAACAAGCCTTTTTCCATCATTTGTGTATTCTAATGCCATTAAAATCTTTTTAACTTCTATTGGTGCAAAAAATGTAAATAATCTCACTTGATAAGTTAATACAGAGTAAAGAATAACAGCAAAGTCCTTTGTCCAGCTTTCTCCTAAAACCATACCTATTTCTAATTTTGACAATATAAACATCAACCTGTCATAATGTTCCTTATATTTGCCATATGAATCATAAATATTAATTCTAAGTTCATACCATTGGCTGTCATTTAAACTTTGAGTAATTAACCTTAATCCCTCTAAACGAATTTTGCCTTGAACTTCTCTGGCAGGATGGTGAATTAACAGCTTAACATCCGAAAAATCCGCCACAGGTCCGGTTATTGCTTTATTGGTAAATGCAATGATGGTATCTTCCTTTTCTCCAATTCCAATGCCGTCAACCCAATCAACTTCAGTACCGGAAAAAATTTCTTTAAATTTATCTATGAGTACCTGTTCATTGCTTGGTATACGAACAACTATTGCCGATGGGCCTATATCAGCTTTTTGTATAAGAGTGCATGCATGACTGTTGATAAATGTAGATAATATTAACGAAGAACCTTCATGAATAAGCACTATTTGTTTTGCGTCCTCAACATATGTTTTTTCACGATTAATATCAGTTATAAAGCAAATGGTGCTATGCTCTGATGCTTTTTCCATTCCCTCATCAAAGCTAACTATTTCTCCACCTAAATTATCCACTAAAAAGTTTGTAACTTCATTGATATGTTCAGTTCTTAAAAATAAATAACGCGGTCCCATCCTAAATAAAAGCATCTTAAACCTCCTTCTATTATAAACCTATTCTATTTAACTCCATACGCCTTGAACCATTTGTGCCTACAGGATAATCTAAATGAAATACATTTTTATTTGACAAATCAATTATATTAATATTTATCAGACCGTTTAACCACATCGTTCCATCCTTTTCATAATGTTTCGGTTCTAAACTGTGTCCAAAAAGAATAAAATCAGCATTGTTTGAATGTTCTCTGTAATAATGACTGACCGTAAAATTTATACCTTCCAAAACTAAAGGACCTTCTTTTAAAATAGTACCGGTTCTATTCAAATGATTGACTGTTTTATAATCATCATGATTTCCCAACACATAAAAAACTTCAGAGCTATTATTCTCCAACCCTGCAATTAAAGCTTTTGCTCCTTGATAGTAGTATTCAATTTTATCTTTATATATTTCAAGCTTTACATTATCCGCCATATCTCCTGTATGTATAATATACTTAGGCTTTAATACATCAATAATTCTAAATATATATTTGTAAATATCTACAGGAGTATCACTAATATGTAATAATACCGGTCCTTTAATATCCTCCAAAATTTCTTTTGAAATATATGGATAATTAAATAAAGATAAGAACTTTCTGTAATAATTCTTAAAATTCATGTTTATCTCCTAAACAATATGTTTGCTTTTCCATTTAATGTAACAATATTATATATAATAATGCTGTCTAAATCAATATAAATCAGTCCTGATTTAATACTTGGACTTCGTAAGTTTACTGTTCATTCATTAATTAGATATCAGTACGTATCATTGCTATGAATAAGCTGTGAAGCAGCGTGATAATTCTTAACCGAAGGTAAAGAATCTTATCTTTTATGACAATGCCCATTGGGTTAATAAAGAATTAGGAAAACATTTATTATTTATTTATATTTAATGAATTTTATGTTATCATTTATATATATTTAAGCATAATAGTATGTAATAAATGTTGGAGGTGGAAATTTGAGAAAAATATTAATAACCGGTGCATTGGGGCAAATAGGATCTGAATTAACAAAAGAAATGCGTAAAATTTACGGAGCAGAAAATGTAGTAGCCAGTAACAGAAGGAAAAAAGAAGGTCATGAAGAACTAATCGCATCAGGACCATTTGATATTATAGATGTCAATGACCCTGTTTCATTGTCATCTGCTGTAGAAAAACACAAAATAAACACTATTGTAAATCTTGCTGCCATTTTATCGGCAACAGGCGAAAAAAATCCCGACCAATGCTGGCACATAAATATAAACGGACTGTACAATGTATTGGAAACAGCCAAAGAAAAAAATTGCATGGTATTCACGCCATCATCCATTGCTGCTTTTGGTCCTTCAACTCCTAAGGACAAAACTCCTCAAGATACAATTCAAAGACCTACCACAATGTATGGAGTAACCAAGGTTGCAGGTGAATTATTATGTGACTATTATTATAAAAAGTTTGGAGTTGACACAAGGGGTGTCCGTTTCCCCGGACTAATTTCATACAAAACTCTACCCGGTGGAGGAACCACAGATTATGCAGTACATATTTATTATGAAGCAATAAAAAACAAAAAATACTCAAGCTTCATTCAAAAAGGTACCTTCATGGACATGATGTATATGCCGGATGCCATAAATGCAATTATTCAATTAATTGAAGCAAATCCTGACAGACTATTGCATCGAAATGCTTTTAATGTTGCCTCCATGAGCTTCGAACCTGAAATGTTAGCTGCATCCATTAGAAAATTCATTCCTGAATTTGAACTGACCTACGATGTAGACCCAATAAGACAGTCAATTGCCGATTCATGGCCTAATTCTTTAGATGATTCGGCCGCTAAAGAAGAATGGGACTGGAATCCAAAATACGACTTAGATTCCATGACAAAAGATATGCTTGAGAAATTAAATTTTAAATTATGTATCCAATAAGCATTCCGGGGGCGTCCTTATTTTTCAAGGTACGTCCCCGGAGGCAGTAAAAATATATCCTTCGTTTATATATTCCTGAAAGTCTTTTCTTCCCGTCGTCTTTAGGTATCTCTACTCTTCTAACGGGTAATGGCCATTTATATTGACTTTGTTAATAATTATTGTTAATTATTCATTAATGCAAACTCTGCTGATTGGGTGCCGGCTTGTCTACCGAATATAATTATGTCTGCTACTGCATTTCCGCCAAGTCTGTTAGCTCCATGCACACCGCCAGTTGTTTCACCGGCAGCATATAAGCCTTCAATTATCGAGCCGTCAGTTTTTATAACTTGTGCTTTTGCATTAATTTTTATACCACCCATGGTATGGTGAACTCCTGGTCCTACTTTTATTGCATAATATGGACCTTTTAATATACCATAATCCATCCCTGTTTCTCTTTGAAATTCTAAATCTAATTTATTTGCAACAGCTTCATTCCATTTATCAATAGTTGCAACTAATGTTGCTTTATCTATGTTTAATTTAGCAGCTAATTCTTCTAAAGTTTCTCCTTCTGTAACAATTCGTCTTTTAATCATTCCTTCAACAGCAACCATATTATCTCTTAACTCTTGACCGAATACAATATATGTGTATTCTCCTTCTTGCTCAAGAATTTTCGCAGATAATACGTCTCTTGTTAACATTTCATTTGTAAATCTAACTCCTGATTGGTTAACAAATATAGCACCAAGTCCTCTTACTGTTTCAGAAATTACTTCTGTTTTTTCTTGTTCTACAGTAGGGTTTGTCTGTATTTGATCCATATCAACGAGAGCTGCACCAAGTGCTTCTGCCATAACTATACCATCTCCTGTTGCTCCTGCATGGTTAGTAGTTATAAAACCTTTTAAGTCTTCACGGTATTTTGTATATAACTCTTCGTTTGCACCAAATCCTCCTGTTGCAATCACAACTGCATCAGCTTTAATAGTTATTTCCTTATCATTTTTTGTATTTAGTGCCTTTATTCCAATAACTTTATTGTTTTCGCTTATTATTTCTGTAGCTTTTGTATCATAAAGTACTTCGATATTTCTTGTATCAATATTATCCTTCAAAGATTTTACAAGCACAGGTCCAATATCAGCACCTTGACTAGGTCTGTGCATTCTTGGATTAGTAGCTCCCGCACCTGTTCCTACATCTGATATATCCATTCCTATTGACAGTAACCAGTCAACTGCTGCAGCTGAATTTTCAGTAAAGTATTTTACTAATTCCGGATCATTTAAGTTTTTGCCACCTGAAATTGTATCTTCATAAAAAGTTTCAATAGAATCTTCTATTCCAAGTGCTGCTTGAACACTTGTTTCAGCGGCATTTAATCCACCCTTTGAGCGAACTGAATTTCCACCAACAAAAGGCATTTTTTCAACTATTATTACTTTAGCACCTTTATCATGAGCTTCTATGGCAGCTGTCATTCCTGCTCCACCTGCACCAATAACTACTACATCAGCTTCTAAAATTTCAGGTTCATTATTTACTTCTTCTTGATTTTCATTTATTGCATCCTTGTTTTTATTTTCATTGACGGCATTATTGTCTACTTTGTTTGAGCACGCTGTAAAAATTAACATACATACAATAATAAAACTTAAAATTTTTTTCATTTAGTTTCCTCCATTTAATCGTTATGATATTATCATAACGATGTTAACATGAGCAATAAATAAGGTCAATTTTATTAAAGTATTTAAATAGTTTTTCAAATAAATAAAGTTATTTATGATAAATATAGTTAGGACGACCTACAGAACCATATTCTAATTCTTTAAAAATTTCTTTATTTAAAACCATATAATCAAAATAATGTCTTACCGTAACAGTTGAAATTCCTAATTGAGATGATACTGTTGTAATACTTACTATATAATCTGATTTTGATACACAATCTCTAATCAACTCCAAAGTTTTTGAATGAATTCCCTTTTGTAATTCATTGTTAATTTTTAAATCAAGTATTCCATCAATATCCTTTTGATCAATATCGTTTAAATTATTAAGTAAATTAAATCTTTTTTGATAATTTTCCAACGATATTTTAATCCGTTCAAATTTAAAAGGTTTTATCAAATAGTCCACTGCCCCTAGCTTTAACCCTCTGTCAATTATATTTTTTTCCTTTGCAGCTGTCACAAAAATAATATCAACCTCGCTATGTTCTCTTCTTAATTGTTCGAGAAGCTCTGTTCCGCTCATTTTTGGCATATATACATCAAGTATAATCAAATGCACTTTCGTTTTTTCTATAAATTTCAATGCTTCTTTACCATTTTTCGCCCAACCTGTTACCTTAAATCCATTTATTTTTTCAACATATGTTTTATTAATTTCTGCAACCATTGGATCATCTTCAACAATTAGTACATTTATCATGGCTTACTCCTTCTTAAATACGATTAATATCTTTGTACCAACACCTACTATACTTTCTACTTGTATTTCACCATTATACTTTTCAACATTGTTTTTTACTAAATGAAGACCATAACCTAAACCGCTTTTTTTTGTAGTATATCCTTTACTAAAAGCTAACTCAACATTTTCAAATCCGGAACCATTATCCTCAATGCTAATATATAGCAAGTCTTCCTCTTCATTAATATAAAGCTTAATATTTTTTTCCTTTTTATCAATTTCATCTAAATTTTCCAAAGAATTATCCAACAAATTACCAACAATAACAATTATACTGTTAATATCAATATTTATCTGATTATCAAAGTAACTGTCATTATCAAGTTCAATATTAACATTCAGCTCACTTCCCCTGTTAAACTTACCAATCAGTAATGCTGCCAATGTGGGCTCATTAATTAAATTAAGTATGTGACTTACATTGTTTTGTATATTATCATTTACTTTAGATATATATTTTATTGCATCCTCTTTTCTGTTTGTTTCTATATATCCTAAGATTACATGAAGCTTGTTTTTAAACTCATGTGTGGTAGCTCTAAGAGAATCAACTACTTTTTCTATTCCTGTAATTTCTTCTGCAAGCTTTATCATTTCTGTTTGATCTCTAAAAGAAGATACTCCTCCAATAAGCACGCCCTTATTAATTATGGGAATATTATTTGAATTGACAATTACCCCATTTAAAGCATACTGATAGTCTAATATAGGTTCATTAGAAATTAGTACATCCAGCAACTTGCTTTGAGGAAATATATCCAATATATTTTTTCCTACTATATTTTCTTCACATTTCAATAATTCCATTGCTCTTTCATTAATTAAAGTAATCTTCTGATTTTCATCTATGGCAACTACTCCTTCCTTTATAGTAGCTAATACAGTTTTATTTTCTGAATATAATCTTGCAATATCTTCCGGTTCAAATCCAAGCAATGATCTTTTTATTGTATTGGAAGTATAAACTGCCCCTCCTAATCCCAAAATCAATCCGAATAATATAAAACCTGCCATTATTAGCAATATATTTTTTTCAGCTTTATTTATAGATGTTAGCAAAGAACCTGCCATAACAAATCCAAGAATTTCTCCGTCAGCATTTTTAATCGGTGCAAATGCTCTCATAGAATCACCAAGGGTTCCAGGTCCTATTGATACGTATGTTTCCCCTTTAGACAAAGCATCTGCATGATCTTCTGCCGAGAAAAGTTTACCTAATCTATCATCTACTGTATGACCATATCTAATCCCTGCTTTGTCTGCAACAACCATTATGTCTATATCTTCGCTATTGTTTTGTGTCTCTCTTATGAAATCTTGTATCTTATTTCCTTCTGTTTTAGGATTTTCCAGTCCATTGATTAAAATTGGCGACAGCTTTGTAATATTAACAATATTCAGTACATTTCTTTCTATATTTTCTGTCATATTATCTATCGTCCAAAAACCAACAACGGAGATACTAAATAAAATAATAATTAGCACAATCAATACTACTAAAAGCGATATTTTTTGTGCTAATTTAAATTTAAATTTTTTTGCCATACAAATAAAACTCCTAACTTTATTTTGTTTTTAGACATTCATTTTTTTAATCGTATAATATCCTATAACTGTTATTATCAATGCACTTAATGCATCCACTATTAGGTCTTTCATCGTATCATTCAAAGCTTTTCGCCCTATTAGGACAGTACTGTCCACCAAAATGAATTTCTGCATATTAGTACCAAGCAATCCGTCAGCTAAAAATTCGTATATTTCCCATACCACTCCAGAAGCTAAAGCAAAGCAAAAAGCAAATAAGACTACAAAAAAAGGACTTAAATCTTTTTAAATATTATCTAAAATTTATCAAAAAATCAATGCTTTTTTTGATAATTCAGTTAACAATAGAATAAATAAACTCCTTATTCAATTAGATAACTATCTTCTAATTACTTTAATTAGATATTTATCTAATTATCTATTGACATTAGATGGTTGTTAGCATATAATATAGAAAAAGCATACTCATGGAGGTTACAATGAGTTTAAAACTTATTAAACAAAAAGACTTTTCTTTATTAATATTAGGAAAACTAATTTCGTTGGTTGGAAGCAATATGTTGCAATTTGCTTTATCATTATATGTATTGTCGATTACCGGTTCTGCAACTGTTTTTGCATCTATATTGTCTATCACCATTTTGCCAAGATTAATTTTTTCTCCAATAGCAGGAGTATTTGGAGATTGGTTTGACAGGAAAAAATCCATAGTGATACTGAATATGCTAAACTCATTGATAATCGGGATTTTTGCTGCTATATATATTATTGATGGTGGCATTTCCATACCGCTGATTTATGTATTGGTTGTTTTATTAGAAATTACAGAAATATTTTTTAATTCAGCTATAGCTGCAGTTTTACCAAGCATTGTGGACAAAGAGGAATATCTGGAGGCTAATTCTTTAAATTCTGCAGTCATGAATGTGGGAAATATATTATCTCCCATTATTGCCGCCCTCCTTTATGGAGCTTATGGCATGAAAATTATATTAATAATAACCACTATAAGCTTCTTATTATCTGCTGTAAGCAAAATGTTTATAAATATTCCTATATCACACAGCCAGCCTGAGAAAATTAATATAAAAGCTTTTAAAACAGATTTATATGAAGGAATTATAACCTTAAAAACTAATACGCTTTTATCTACAATGATAGGATTGGGCACTATTATTAATTTTTCTGCCTCGCCCCTTTTCGGAATAGTGATTATTTATTATTTAAAAGAAATCCTGTTAATAAACGACATACAGTTCGGAATATTTCAAATGATATTTTCTGTTTCCATGTTTGCAGCACCGATATTTTTCAGTGGAATAATAAAAAAGATTAAGATTGGTAAATTCATTTATTCCGGTTTTTTAATTGTTTCTCTATTAATATTTGTTATGGCTATATTTACTTCAAACTATATTTCGTTTAACTTCAATACAAATTTAATTTCATATATAGGTCTTTTAACAGTATCATTTATTGTGGGAATTGTTGTAACATTAGTTAATATTGCTTTAGGTACACTCTTTGACAAAATAGTTCCTCTTAATTTAATGGGGAGAACATCAACTGTATTTGGTTTTGCCGTAACAGTTTTTATACCGGTTGGTCAAATGATATCAGGTTTTTTATTAGACATTACATTTCCAAGTATTGTAGTTGCCTTAAGCGGTATGATACTTTTAATAACTATTATAAAATATAAAAAACCTTTAATAAATTATGATATAATTGAATCTAAAAAAGAAGAAAATATATGTTCTGAAAATGAAAGAGGTGTTATAAATGAAGTTTAATTTTTATCCTTTAGAAAGCAAGCTATATGATTTTATTCTTTTTCCGGGATTAGTTTTTGCAAAAAATCGTCTTGAAAAATCAGAATTAGTAAATAGAAACAAAGAAATTCCAATGGAAGGTTATATTGATTTCATTAATATGGCTGAAGAAAAATTAAAGCCTTTTATTAAAGATATCGAAATTTTCTATTCGGAACAATTTATAAACAGCTTTGAATTCATTGAATTAATATCAGATGTGTATACTTTTTTTGGTTATAAGAATGAAAATGATTATTTGATTATGTTGCAAGAATTAGATGAAAAACAAATTATTTCAAGTATTGCTTATTCAATACTTACAAGTTCTGAAGATAATAAAAGTTTTTCTGAAGACACTTATATAAAGGCAAAAACATTAACCCATGATGAATTGCTTTCATTAATCAAGGAACTGCCAATTGAACCTGCAACAAAATGGAATTTATTTTTAATAATTGAAGAACCAATTAAGTATATGAAAAAATATGTTGACTTAATGTTTAGTTTGTTGCCTGTTTTTGAAGAAATTTATCAGTCCTATGAAGAAGAAATAAAAATTTACGGGCATAAGTTAGTAAATTTCTTAAATAATAACGAATCTGACGGATTGAAGGAAATAAGCAATTCAATACTTGATGCAGATATAATTAAGGATGATGAAAACAAATTGTTAATTTCCGCAATTGAGCAATATGCAATATTACTTTCAGGTGCAAGGAAAGTTAATTACTTGGTTTGGGGTTTGAAAACAGAAGAGTATTTCAAAAAGTTAAAGGAAATTAATGAGAATAAAATAAATGAAAGAGTTCAAATTTTTAAAAATTTAGGTGATAAAACAAGATATGAAGTGCTAAAACTTATAGCTACGGGAGAAACCTCCACAAAAGAGATTGCTAAAGCATTGGGGGTATCATCCGCCACAATTTCATATCATTTAAGCAGTCTCTTGCAAGCAAAAGTTATAAAGCCGGGTGTTGCAAATAACAAATATAATTATATAGTTAATTATTCATTTCTTGAGGAAATTTTAAGTAATTTTAAGGAAGACATGATATTTCCTGGTACACAAACCAACATAAAGTAAGCCGGAAGATTTTCCGGCTATTTTATTAAACACTTTTAAATCGTAACCTATTTTCCTGATTTATACACTACTTCAAAATCTTAAAAAACAACAGGCATATCTTCCCTGACCTGATCGCCAAACTGTTTACCTTCTTCGGTAAAATATTTAATAACACCTTACACTAAGGGTGTTATTCTTTGCTCGTATAATTTCAGGCTATTAATAATTATATCTATTTCTTTTTTGCCTTCTTCTGCTAAGTTGAATATACCATTATTAATACACCATTTAAAGACCATCCCTCTCATTACAGTGAGTACTATTTCGTATATTTCTTTTGGATTGCATTTTAATTGTTCTTGCTTTTGGCTACGTTCTAATAAATCCATCAAAATATGATGAATAGTTCTATAGGGAGATGTAATTCTGTCATCTGAAAGTGAAATCTGGGCTATATATATTTGCTTTACATAGTCTAAGCTAAGCTCTCCAACAAAAATAAAATATGAATTCATGTAGGTTTTAATATCTTCCCAAATGTTTGAGTAAGTTAAAAGGGGTTCTACTTCATTTTCAAAAAATTTATCCATATAATAAAATCTTCCTAAAATCATGTCATTCTTATTCTTATAGTAGTAGTAAAAGTTGCTTCTGGCTATATCGGCTTCTTTACATATATCTTCTATCGTTATATTTTCAAGACCGATTCTATCAATTAAAACTCGAACAGTATCATCTATTAATTGTTTATGTTGTTGTAATTGGTGGCGGAGGAGCAGGTATGGCAGCTGCAATAGAAGCTGCACAAACTAATGCATCTGTTGTTATATTAGAAAAGGCTGGATCAGTTGGTGGAAATACACTTGTAGCTGGTGGATTCAACGGTGCAGGTACAAGCATCCAGGCCGGACTTGATAACCCTGATTCTGCTGAAGTTATGTTCGAAGATACAATGAAAGGTGGAGACTACAAGGCAAACCCAGAATTAGTAAGGATTCTTGCAGAAAATTCTGGTCCGACAGTTGAATGGGCTATTGACTATCTTGGAGTTGATATAAGAAAAGATTTTATTATGCAGATGGATATTGCATCATATCCTCGAACTCATGTAACGACAGCACAGGACAATTATGGTCTTGTTATGCCTATGATAGAAAAATTAAATGAATTAGGAGTTGTTATAAAGACGGAAACTCCAGCTAAACATATTATTAAGGATGATACCGGTAGAGTAGTTGCCGTAAAAGCTGAGAAAAATGGACAAGAGATTACATTTAATGCAACAAAAGGTGTCGTATTAGCATCAGGTGGTTTTGCCGGAAACTTTGATATGGTAGAAAAATATGATACAACTAAGAAAGGTTATACAAGAACAACTAATGTTTCCACAATAACCGGAGATGGTATCATTATGGCAGAAGAAATCGGTGTAAACTTAGTTGGTATGGAATATGTACAAACAAATCCTGCAGGTAATCCGGTAGATGGTTCCCTAAATCTTTTTGCAGGTTACGGCGTGTTAGACGGCGGGATTAATATTGATATAAATGGTAACAGATTTGTTAACGAAGGAGAAAGACGTGATGTTAAATCAGCAGCATATATAAAAGCTGCAGGTGATGGAGACAGAATCTTTACTCTTTGGTCAAACGAAGTTGATCAAAAGCGCAACAACTTTGAAGTTAATAGAGGTCTTTATGATCAAAATGTAAAATTAGATACTGCTTTTAAAGCTGATACATTAAAAGAAGTTGCTGATCACTATGGTATTAACTACGAACAATTGCAAAAAACAGTTGATCGTTACAATGAAATGGTAGAAAATGGTGTTGATGAAGATTTTGGTCGTACATCACAGTTAACTACTATTAAAGAAGGTCCATATTTTATTGGTTGTGTTATTCCTTCTGTACATCATACTATGGGTGGTGTAGAAATCAATACATTAGCCCAAGTAATGGGTGTAGACGGTGAAATTATTCCCGGACTTTTTGCGGCAGGTGAAGTTACAGGAGGTATCCACGGCTCCAACCGCTTAGGTGGAAATGCTGTTGCTGATGCTTTGGTGTTCGGAAGAATAGCAGGTCAAAATGTAGTAAAATAGGTGAAATAATAAATTAAAGAGGCTAAGTATTTAATCACTTATGTATTAAATCTTGCCTCTTTTTATAGGTCCGTCCTCAGGATTCCTCAGAATTCCTATTGTATTGATACTTGCTCTAATTTACAGTTGTTTTCCAACATATATTTTATAACATGAGCAAATTTACTATCTAATAACCGACTTAATCTATTATGATCATTTTCAGTTAAGCGTTTTGCGAATAAATCCTTTAACCTTTATATAATTCTTTTAACAGTTTGATTTCTTTTTCGTGACCTTCTAATTCATTTGGTGTTTCTAATATAAATGGTAATTTTCTTAGCTTTGGATGATTTATTATTTTACCTATTGCAACTAAACCTATTTGACCGTTTCCTATTGTTTCGTGTCTGTCTTTATTGCTGTTAAATGGATTTTTACTGTCGTTTAAATGGATTGCATATAATCTGTTTAAACCTATAATTTTATCAAATTCATCTAATACACTGTCCAAATTATTGACAATATCGTAACCGGCATCATAAACATGGCATGTATCAAGACATACACCTATTTTATCAGTTAAATAAACTCCATCAATAATTTGTTTTAATTCTTCAAATGTTCTGCCTATTTCTGTACCTTTGCCGGCCATTGTTTCTAATAACACAATTGTAGTTTGTTCTTCGGTTATTACATCATTTAAAGCATTGATAATATACTTTATTCCTGCTTCAACACCTTGCTTTACATGGCTCCCCGGATGAAAGTTATAATAATTATGAGGTAAATGCTCCATTCTTTGCAAATCTTCCTTCAAAACCATCATAGCAAATTCTCTTGTTTTTACATCAGCAGAACTTATATTTAATGTATAGGGTGCATGCCCTACAACCTTTGAAAAATTGTGTTCTTCCATCAATTTTCTAAGTTTATTAACATCTTCAACATCTATGTCCTTTGCTTTGCTTCCTCGTGGATTTCGAGTAAAGTACTGAAATGTGTTAGCACCAATTTTCAATGCATCTTTTCCCATTTTCTCATATCCGTCAGAAACAGATAAGTGGCATCCGATATTTAACATATTTATTTTTTCCTCCAAAATTATATCTTAATTTTCGTCCATTCACCTTTTAAAAATCTTGAATAATTTACGATAAATCTAAGCAGTTGGTCTGTTCCAAAAGCAAACCATGCACCAATCAACCCTAAACCTAACGGGTAGCAAAAAAGCCAAGTTGCTCCCGGTCTAACAATACCAATGCTGACAAATGATGTATAAGCTACAAATTTAGTATCGCCTGACCCTCTCAAGCTTCCGGATATAACAACATTAGACGTATTAATGGGAGCAAAACATGCAATAATAATCATAATTTTTACTCCTGCTTCAATAACTGCCAGCTCGTTTGTATACAATGATAAAATGAATTTTCCCCCTAAAAGAAAAGCAATTGTAAATAAAAACCCAATGGTAACAGCAATTCGTTGAAGAGATCTCCCATAAATGTTTGCCATGTCAGCTCTTTTAGCTCCCAAATTCTGACCAACCAATGCGGATGCTGCTATTCCCAAACCATCTCCAAAAGCAAAAGATATACTAATTATGTTCATACATATTTGATGTGTAGCAAATTCAACTGTTCCCAAACTTGCAATAAGTTTATTTGTAGTAAAAAATCCAATACGCATAAACACCTGCTCAACAAATGCACTTCCACTTATGCTTAAAATACTTGCTAATGTATATTTGTCAGGTTTCCAGCTTTGACTTTTCTTTAATTCCAAAAAATCATGGGAGTTTATTACAGATTTTAAAGAAAGTAAAAATCCTACAAAATTACCGATTGCAGTAGCAATTGCAGCCCCGATAACACCAAGTGCAGGAAAACCAAAATTCCCCCCTATTAAAAGGTAATTAAATACTAAATTCACCAAATTTGCTGCAACATTTGTTTTCATAGATATTTTAGTATTACCTACCCCTCTTTGTGCCGCATTAATAGTAAGGCTTAAAGAAGTAAAAAAATTACCTACACATATAATTTTAAAATATATAACTGCAGCATCCACAACATCACTTTGTGCACCTGCAAATATTATCAATGGTTTAGCAAACATAATTCCTAAAATAGACAGAACTAATGACAACACAAAACTTATTACTATGGATTGCCTTAGTGTATTGTTCGCTTCTTCCCTGTCATCTTCACCTTTCCTTCTGGCAACAACTGCAGTAACACCAACATTTAGAGAAAATATAATTGCTAATAAAATAAACTTAGGTTGTGTTGTTATACCGACTGCAGATATTGCCGCAGCACCTAATCCACCGACCATTATAAGGTCTGCAGAAGCTATGAGCTGCACTAAAACTGCTTCTAATGCAGATGGCCATGACATTTCTATTGCATTTTTGTAAATCTCCCTATCCGTAGGAATTTCACCAACAATTTCTTCAGGCTTGACCATATATTTGCTGGAATATATCCTTTCAATTAAACTACCCAATTACGCCCTCCTTTTTTGCCTTCACAACCAATATTAACACCATAATTTTTAAATTTCAATACTATTAGTCACGAAAATTCAAAATGACAACCTCTATTAAATAAAAAAAAGACATCTTATTAAGACTTATTAAAATGCCATTCAATTTTATAATAAACCGCACTCTATATGAACTGGTAGGTTTTTGTCTAATACAATGTTTTTTTCATTGTTTGCGTAATAAATATGGCTATTAAATTTAATACATCTGATTTTTTTATAAATTTCATTGTTAGGATGGTTACTTGCTATTCCAATAACAAACATTGAATAATTTTCCTTGATTTTACCTGCTATTTTATATAGAAACAAATTATATAAATCACAGTTGTTATCCTTTGAATAAAACATAGTTAAAGTTGGAAAATCTAATATTTCATTTTCCCTTGGAATAGGAATATATCCCATAATTTCTGTTATTTTTGAAAACTTTCGAAAAAGTTTCATATACCCTGAATATCTTGTTACTATGTATTGCTTATAATCTTTTTGATTCCATAATGCTCCAAAAGCAACTATTTCGCCTTTATCCTCCAATATAAAGCAATCTTGGATTGATAGTCCGGCAAATTGATTAAATAAATCTTCCGTTTTAGGAGCAAAGTTATATTTTATCTCTTCCTCATTTAGAAAATGGCACACTGCTTTTATGTCTGATTCTGACATTGGTCTGAAAATATATTTACTGTTTATAATTATTGGCTTTTTGATTGAATTAGGGTTAATCATATAAGTTGTATATTCACATACCGGAAAAATATCCGGAATAAACTTTCTTTTTTTCGAAAACATTTTAAGTGCAGTTTTGTTATCATCTAAAAATGAACAATAAAACATATCGCATTTTGTTTGTTTCACAAAGTCTGATATTTCTTTCCAGTTAAAGTACCCCTTATAATCATTGTTTTTTCTGATACCTCCCACGTAACATACTTTCCTTATTTCTTTGTTTATGTAATAATCCCGAACCACACATGCTATTTGCAGCAAAATATTGTCTTTATCATCTTTAACAACACCGATTTTTGCTTCTCCTTCTTTTGCATAAGACAAATAAGCATTTGGTCTTCTGGTATAAATAAGCTCAATTTTTCCCTTTGCAGAATTTGATTCTATTAATTTTAACATTTCTATGCCATCAGTTATTTTCGCTTGTATAATTTTATTTTTCATCAAGATTCTCACCTACAGGTATACCAAAACGCTTATCAACTTCAAAGTGAAATAAAATATTTTGAATCCAATAAACAAGATTTATCGTTGGCTTTTTTGTCCTTTTAAAAAGAGTTATGCCTCTTTTGAATATTGAGCCAAATGCAAAATATTTTTTCTTATATAAACGACATAAGTTTTTGAGTTCCACATCATCAATAAGCTTCGGTTTAAATGAAATTGTTCCGAATGTATATCCCTCAGAAAGCCACCACTTGTCATGAAACAACCTCCCTTCCTTTTTATACCTTTCATAAGTTTGTGTATTAGGAAAGGCAAGAAGATGATTGAAGGCTGTTACAAAAAATTGATGATGGTTGCAAAATTCAAGGTTCTTTTTAAAGCTTTCTTCATTGTCAAAATCAAATCCGAACACAAAGCTCGCATAAATGCTTATGCCGTTATTATGTATTCTTTCAATTAGCTGATCTCTTTCTCCAAGCTTAGTTGTCCACGCCTTGTTCATTTGTTTTAAATTGCCCGTATCAATTGATTCAAACCCGATTAAAATCATCTCGCAGCCGCTTTTTTTCATAAGCTTTATGAGTTCCTCATCCCGAGCTATGTCAAGAGTAACCTGTGTAACCCATGTGATATTTAGCTTTGCAACCTCTGTAAAAAGCTCTTTGGCAAATTCTTTATCTGAAAAAATACTGTCGTCAACAAAAAAGAATATTTTATTGCTGCACCCCTTAATCTCTTCAATTATTGATTGTACGCTTCGATGCCGGTAGTTTTGATTATAATAGGAGTAAATTGAGCAGAATTCACACTGATGATAGCATCCTCTTCCGATTTCAACCAAGGATATTGGCAGATACTTCTTTATTTTGTCACTATAAATGCTCCGGTCTGCTATTTTATAGTCAAGGCTTATGCCTCCTTCATAGATTTTCTTATAATCATTTTTTCCAATATCCGACAAAATCCCTTCCCATACCGATTCAGCATTGCCCTTTACAACAATATCTGCGTATTCCTTTGCTTCTTCAGGCATAAGAGTTGCGTGATAACCTCCCATTACTATTATTTTACCCTTTTCCTTGAATCTTTTGGCTATTTCATAAGCTCTTTTTGCCGTATAGGTTTCTACAGTAATTGCAATTATATCTGAGTTTGTACTAAAATCTATGTTTTCAATTCGGTCATCAAAAAATTCTCTTTCATAAATTTTGGGTGTAAGAGTGTTCAGTACTGCAATAGTAAGCGGCTCCATAAGCCATGATTTTAAATAACCATCATGTTTTTTCTTTCCTATTCCAGGCAACACAAATGTAATTTTCATAGTCTTTTCTCCTCATACCCAAGATTCATGCCTTGCTTTTCAAAAACTTCTCTTTTAAATATTGGATTATAGATGCAATATGTTAAAAATCTATATGGATTACGCATATTTGTTTTAAAGTCAAAAGCCCTGTAAATAATTGATTTGAATGAATTATATTTTTCTCTGCAAACAAATGATGCTTCAGTCAATTCATCGGCAGTCATGTTTTTTGGTATATATGCAGCATAGTTAAACTTGTATTCGGGACTTAGCCACCATTTAGAATCGTACAAAAGCCTGTTTTCATTTTTTAATTTGTTGTAGAGCTCTGTCCCCGGATATGGCATTAAAATATTGTAGGCTGCAAAAGTAAATTTGTTTTTCAGTGCAAATTCATAAGTTTCTCTAATACTGTCTAAAGTATCATCATCATGTCCAATTGTAAATGCTGCCCATGTTTGGAGCCCCCAATTCTTAAGTTCCTCTATTGCTTGTCTGTAGTTATTTTCAACATACATTTTATTTACATTCTTTTTCATTTTATTGATGCTTTCTTGTTTTATGGATTCAAAACCTATGACATGACCTAAGCATCCACTTTCCATCATCAATTTCATTAATTCTTTATCCTGCAGCATATCGAGGCTTGATTGGCTGACCCATTTTACCTTTAGCGGTATTAATGCTTTAAATAATTCTTTTGCTTTTTCCTTATTCCCCACTATATTGTCATCCACAAAAAACAGCGTTTTTCTTTCCTGACTTTGTATTTCTTTAATAACTTCTTCTATATCACGGGTATAGTGATGCTTGTTAAAAAAAACACTTGTAGCACAGTAATAACAGTTATATCTGCATCCCCTGGAAAACTGCAAAAGAGTTATGGGTAAGTATCCTTTACCTTTAAAAATATCTCTTCTCGTTATTACTCCCTCCTGAGGAATTAAAACAGGATTGCATTTGTATACTTTCTTTAAAGAACCCATCCTTAAATCCTCTATCATTTCACTCCATTTATCTTCCGCATCACCTATCATAATGCTGTCACAATGTTCAATTGTTTCCTCAGGGATTAACATAACATGCATTCCACCCATTAATACCTTTACATTTCTTTTCATATACTCGCTGCTTATTTCATAAGCTCTTCGAGCAGTAAATGTTTCCACCGTGATGCAAACTAAATCTGTTGGCTCATCATAAGGTATTATCTCCATTCTGTCATCGTATAAACAAACATCAATATCCTTTGGCGTCAAGGCAGCAAGAATTCCAAGCTGCAAAGGCTCCATTCTTGCTTCATCCACATACAAACTGTGCTCTCTTCTTCCTATGTTGGGCTTTATGAGTGTTATTTTCATTATATACCACCAAGCTTTCTGCCTTGTTTGTTTTTAATTTGAATATGTGAAATAATATTTGTAGCTAAATAAATATATGCATTGCCTAAATTGATATTTGTTCCCTTAAACAATCTTTTAAAAATACTCCTGTATGAGCTGAAAAAAAACCTTGCATTCATGCAGCTGTTTTGAAGTTCTTTTTCGTTCATCCCAAGTGGGCACAACATGGAATCTCCATACCTGAAGTTCTCATTTATCCACCAATCATCATAAGATAATCTTTTTTCATTGTTTAACCTCAAGTAAAGCTTTGTGCCGGGCATTGCCATAAGAGGATTAAAATTAGCAATTGCAAAATTATTGTTCATAGCGAATTCAGCAAGTTTCATGGCACTGTCCTTATTGTCATAATCATAACCTATTACAAAGGTGCCATAAATCATTATGCCTGCATCATAGATATTTTTTATTATTCTGTCATAATCAATATTATTAATGTTTGCCGTCTTCGCCATCTGCTTTAAATTTCCTGTGTTCAAGGATTCAAAACCAATTAAAACCATGATGCAGCCACTCTTTTTCATAACTTTTAGAAGCTCTTTGTCGTCACCAATATCGATGCTTATCTGACAAACCCACTTTTTCTTAAGAGGCGTCATTGCTCTAAATAGTTTAACTGCTTCTTCTTCATCTGAAAATAAATTATCATCAATGAAAAAAATATATTTTTCCTTTATATTTTTTATATCCTCAACAACATTTTTAATAGGTCTTGTTCTGATTTTTCCTTTATAAAACCCACTTATTGAACAAAAATCACAATTAAATTTACAACCACGACTAAATTGAACCAGTCCAACCCTGTTATATTTTTTGCCTTCAAAAACACTGTAATCATACTTTATAGTGCTCAAATCACAATTGTTTTGACTTATATATTTTTGTTGTAAAGAGTTGTTTTTTATATCAACAATCACTCTTGCCCAAGTGTCTTCAGCTTCCCCCACAATCACGCTGTCAGCAAAATTCAAACATTCATCAGGAAGCATGGTGGGATGAAATCCTCCCATTATTATAAGTTTCCCTTGTTTCTTGAATTCTTCCGCCAAATTATATGCCCTTTTGGCTGAAAATGTATCCACTGTCATACCTATTACATCAGCATCTATGTAAGAGGGCAATCTTTCTATCATTTCATCGTAAAATATTATCTCTGCAAATAGAGGAGTCAAAGGTTTTATTATAGAGAATATTAGAGGTTTCATCGCATCATGAGAAATTTCACCGAACATGCTTGGTCTGATAAATGCAATCTTCATCTTTTTACCTCTTTTCATGCTGCACAGGTATGTCACTGTTGTCTGTCATAATGCTGTTATCGAATATTTTAAATGATTTGGCATATCTTCTGTAACCAATATTCAAACCAAAATAAATAAAATATAATATTCCTATCTTCATAAAATTCCTCAAATCAATTCTTTTTAAAATATTTTTTACGGAATAAGATTCATGCCAGGCATAAGCTATGCCTTCTTCTAACTCTTGTTTAGTCATATGTTTTGGTTTATACACCACATGTTCAACATCATACAAGGCCCAATCACTCTCTGTGATTCTGTTCTCTTTTTTTAGCTCATTATAAAACACCGTTCCCGGAAATGGCGTTATTACAGAAAATCTTGGCAGATCAATTTTTGCTTCTATACACATATCCACAGTACGCTTGAACACATTTAGCTTATCCTCATCGCTGCCGAAAGCAAAACAACCCATTACCATAATTCCATGACTGTGCAATTTGTGTATAAGTGTCTGATATTCATTGACTTTGTTTACACCCTTGTGGATATTCTTCTGTGTTTCCTGATTTACTGATTCAAAACCTATGAGCAGGCCCTTGCATCCGCTGTCTTCAAAAATATCGAGCAATTCATCATCCACCCCTATTGCAGAAGTTGTAAGGCCAAACCACCATTTCTTTAAAGGTATCATTGCTTTGAACAATTCCTTTGCAAACTCAAAATCAGAAATTAAATTAACATCAGGAAAAACAACTATTTTCCCCTTTAAGGTTTTTATTTCTCCCAAAATATCTTCAATTGTTCGCTTATATAGCTTAGTTCCGAATGCTTTCGGGTAGGCACAAAATGTACATGTGTGATTGCACCCTCGTATAGCTTCTACTGTATTTAATGTTATATATTTCTTTTTATCAAGTAAATCCTTCCTTGGGATAGGTCTGTTTTCAATAGTTGTGCTTTCATGCTGATAATAAATTTTCTGCATTTTGTTATCCTGATAATCATAAATTGCCCTAATGAAATTATCTTCTCCCAGCCCTACAATCACAGAGTCTGAATGTTCCATTGCTTCATTGGGCAAAAGAGATGGATGAACACCTCCCAAAATAACCTTTATTCCTCTATTCCTAAAATAATCTGCAAATTTGTAGCACCTTGATGCAGTACCTGTTATGCATGTAATTCCGATTAAATCAGCATCTATATCAAGAGGAATCGGATTTGCAGTTTCATCATAAATTTTCACATCAGCATTAAATTCTTGTATGGCTATTGATGCAAGCAATGATAATGTTATTGGTGCATAATGCAAATTTTTATGAAATAAACCGTTATATCTATGCATTGCACCTGCCGGTGCCAACAAGGCTATCTTCACGATATTACCTTCCTTCATGTAGATTTTTATTTCTGAATTCTAATTTATCATTAGCTTGATATTATATATTATATTTTAATGAATGACGATATTGCCATAATTAAATAACATACAAAAATAAATAAAAGTAGAAATTTACTTTTCCCTATTCTGCCTAATATCAATTGATTGTTTGAGTTAACAATTGCCTTATAATATGTGGGTAATAAAAGGCAACCGATTATTAAAGCAACACTTCCTCCTGCAACTTGAATATACGAAATAAAGCTGCCCGGTAAAAATATTGAAATAAAAATGGTAGGAACAGTTGCTATCAACCAGCACAATCTCCTGTCTGCCTTAGTTTGTTCATTAATAATATCAAGCTGTGCGAAAGCTATAGACCAGTAAGAAGTAAACATAGCAAGCAGTACAAATACAGAGCAAGCTATCTGAGAAGCAAATCCAATAGAATTGCTCAATCCTATAGTCGCAACACTTGTTATTTCTTCAGATGCAGTCAATACAGATACAATGAATATCATTGTTATTAAGGCGTTTAGTCCAATTCCGGCAATTACCGCAAATTTTATTTTGCTTATATTTTCTATATTATTTACAACCTGAGGAACTGAAAAAAGTGCAGAGAATGAAAACATGAGCATTCCATAAAGTACAGTCGATTTCATCGTGCCTCCAAAATTAAACTCCAAGTTTCTAACTATATTCCATCTTGATAAAATGGATAAATATAAAACAACCAATAAAATTAAAATCATTGAATATTTTTCGCTTACCCCAATTACTTTTATTCCTAAAAAAACTATTGACGAAGATATGCCATAAAATATTATTTTAGCAACTGTATCAGAGAAGGCAAGCATGGTTATCATTACATCAGATGCACAGATAATATATATTGTCAAATTTAAAAATAAAACAATTGCCAAAACTATAAAGAAAACAAAAGTTGCAATATTCCCATATTTTCCACAGAATAAATGCTCCTTGAAAATTCCTATCAATTGAGATGAATTTTTCGAATGAAGAACTAAATCTGCAACCATTAAATGCATTACAACACTCACCGCATAAGCAATAATTACGCACAGTACTATACTGTAAAACCCTGTTTTTGAAGCTATATAAGGTATGGCTAATATTCCTGTTCCCAGCCCGTTTCCGGCTATTAACATGGTACTTTCAAGTACAGATAATTCCCTTTTGCTCATTTAGTCTCCATCCACTAAAAAGAAGTAAATTTATAAGTAATTCATTGTTAAATAAATTATATAATAAATATTCAGTTAATGCAATGTTTCTTACATTTGATTATTTTAATAAAACTTCTATACTTATTAACTTCGTAATGCAATAAATTTTTCAAACCAAAACTCTATTTGTGATTTATCGAGATTGTTTTTCAAATAAACAAAACAAAAAGGATGACTTATATTAAGATTTCTTATGGGTATTTCTTTTAGATACCCTAAAGATATTTCTTTTTTTGCAGCTTCTCTGTACATAAATGTAATTCCGATATTCTGATGACACAGTTCTTTTATAGCATTCATATTGCTTATTTCAATTCGTCTTTTAAAATTCATAATGCTGATATTTTGATTATATAGTGCTTTTTCTAATATATCGCGGGTACCACTTCCAGGTTCCCGCAGTATAATGTTTTGCTCAAGCAATTCCTCTAAGTCAGAAACCTTATTTGAAATTTCATTTTCAGGAGAACATACCCCAATAAATGTTTCATTTGAAAATAGTTTAAATTCAAACTGCTCCTGGTTAAAATGTCCTTCCAATAATGCAAAGTCTATTTTCCCTTCCCACATCATTTTTTGAAGCACAACTGTGTTTTCTACAACCATGGAAATATTGATATCAGGATCTTCTTTAAATATTTGTGATAATACAGGCGGAACCGTATATTCTCCTATAGTCAATGTTGCTCCAAAATTTAATGGTTTTGATTTATTCTTAATGCTTTGGAGTAAAGGTAAAATTCTCTCTGAATTCGCTTTAAGTGTCCTGGCATATTCACGCAGTGCTTTACCTTCTTCGGTAAGTGCAAAGTTCTTGCCTTTATTTGATATTAATAATACCCCATAATAACTTTCGAGATACTGTATGTGCTGTGAAACAGCCGGTTGTGTTATATTTAACCTTTTAGCTGCTTGCGAATAATTTTGAGTTTCACACAATACGAGAAATGTCTGTAGCTTACTATCTAACATGCTAACCCCCATAAGTTTAGCTTATAAAACTATAATATATTATAATTATATTTTATAAGAATTCAATGATATAATCAATATGTTATTTTAATTACACGGAGGTATTTATATGCAAGAAAAATTAAATAGGATGGCACCGGGAGTTCTGCTTAGTGCAAGTGTTGCAGTTATTTCAATATTTTTAAGCAGCTTAATTCCCGGCGACATAATAGGTGCTACTGTTATGGCTCTATTGGTAGGTATGGCACTGAATCCTTTATTTAATAAATATGAGCAATTTGACAAAGGAGTAAGCTTTACGGGAAAAATGATTCTTCGTTTAGGAATAATACTCATGGGTGTCAATATGAACTTTTCTGAAGTTTTGGATGTTGGCAAATATTCACTTTTTGTCATGATTTTTACTATGGCAACTGCATTTGGAGCAGGCAACCTAATAGGTAAACTCTTTGGAATGAACTGGAAGCTTACAAATCTTTTGTCAGTTTCTACAGCTATATGCGGCGGCTCTGCAGTTGCTGCAGTTGGACCGGTTATTAAAGCCAAAGATGAGGATGTAGCATATGCAATTTCATCAACATTTATTTTCGATGTTTTAACAGTTGTAGTAATACCATGGATTGGTATGGCCCTTGGTATGTCTGAAATGGGCTATGGTTTGTGGGTAGGTACGGCTGTTAATGATACCTCTTCAGTTGTAGCTGCAGGTTATGCTTTTTCAGAGTTCGCCGGAAATACAGCCGTAATAGTAAAACTTACAAGGACATTGTTTATTATTCCCTATGTATTAATATTCTCTTTTATTACAGAAAGAATTGAATCAAAAACAGCTTCAGGTCAAGCACATAAACATGTTAACATGAAGAAAATTTTCCCTTACTTTATTATTATGTTTCTTGTTGTTGTGTTGTTTCGCAGTACAGGTATAATCCCTGAGACAATAGTTCCCACCCTGTCAAAATCATCTAAATTCTGCATGGTTATGGCATTATCGGCTATCGGTTTAAAAACAAGCTACTCAGATATAAAAAATATTGGATATAAACCAATGATTCTTGGATTTATTGTTGATACATTAGTGGTTTTCGTATCCATAGGCGTTCAAATAGCAACAAGCAGGTTTTAAACTCAAAACCTGCCCTCTTTACAATTAGTTATGTCTTTATTGCCTGTCACCAAGCTTTACTTTACTATATCGACAACCTTTTTAACCACTCTTCTTCCTTGAATCCAACTAAAACAACATCATCTCCTACAAGTATAGGCCTTTTAACAAGCATGCCATCAGTCGATAATAACTTTATTTGTTCTTCTTCAGACATGTGTATTAATTTTTCCTTCAAATTTAAATCTTTATACGAATTGCCGCTTGTATTGAAAAACTTCTTTAAAGGATATCCGCTTTTTTCAATCCAACTTTTAAGTTCTATTTCATTTGGGTTCTCTTCTTTTATTGGTCTCTCTATAAAATCTATATTGTTTTTTACAAGCCAATCCTTGGCTTTTTTACAAGTACTTCATCTTGAATAACAAATAAATGTATATTTCATTTTTTCCTCTCCTTTTTGTAAAACGTTAATTCCTATCCCTGTAATCTCAAAGACATTACATAAATTTATTTCATTTTAAATTCCGAATAGATATGGTCATATTCTTCCGAAACAGAAGCTACATTTTTATAGAAACTTGTATTTTCAGCCACATCATCCGGAATATTTAACATAGGGTTATTTCTGTAATCTTCCGGTAAGAACTTATCAGCTGCTTTATTTGGTGTCGTAAAGTTGGTTATATCAGCAATTTTAGCAGCAATTTCAGGTCTAAGTAAAAAATCTAAGAATTTATATGCATTTTCTTTATTAGGTGCTTCTTTGGACATTACAAATGAATCAATAAAAATAGGCATTCCTTCTTCAGGGAATACCGGTTCAAGACTGCTGTCAGCTGCCTGCCCCTTTACTGCCTGATTTGAATACATAAATCCTGCGACTGCCTCTTTATTTATTAATGAGTCTTCAGGTGTATTTGTTTCAAATCTTACTATATTAGGTGCAAGCTCAAATAATTTTTCCCTTGCTTCTTGAACTATTGCCGGGTCTGTTTCATTGTATTCATAACCCAATGCTTTTAAAACAACTCCAATAACTTCAACAGACCAATCTACTATAACTACATTATCTTTTAACTCTTCTTGCCATAAATCTTTATAGCCTGTAATTGGCTCTGCACCTAATTTTTCAATAGCTTTTGGGTTTACAAGCAAAAGGGATGTAGATATTGCATATGGCATTGAATATTCATTGTTTTCATCGTAATAATTAC
>CAZCTI010000005.1:0-39208 GCA_964501385.1 uncultured Clostridia bacterium | reverse complement strand
TTGGGTCAGTCCATGAAGGAATGTCCCCAAACTTGGGTGAGCCTTTGCGGATACGAGGAATGTCCACGATTTTTAGTATTTATAAAAAAAGCATTATGGAATAATAGTTAACAGAAAGCAGGAGGAAAAAATGCCAAAATATATTTTTGTAACAGGAGGAGTTGTTTCATCATTAGGTAAAGGGATTACAGCAGCATCTTTAGGAAGACTTTTAAAAAGCAGAGGACTTAGAGTTACATTGCAGAAATTTGACCCTTATTTAAATGTGGACCCGGGAACTATGAGCCCTTATCAGCATGGAGAGGTATATGTAACCGATGATGGGGCTGAAACAGATTTAGACTTAGGACACTATGAGCGAATAGTTGATATAGATTTAACTCAATACAGCAGCATATCATCGGGTAAAATATATTGGTCTGTATTAAATAAGGAAAGAAGAGGCGATTATCTTGGTGGAACAGTCCAGGTAATTCCACATGTAACCAATGAAATCAAGTGTATGCTAAAAAGAATTTCTGCCGTTAAGGATGTTGATATAGTTATAACCGAAATTGGAGGAACTGTGGGAGATATAGAAAGTCAGCCATTTTTGGAAGCAATACGTCAAATACGTTATGAAGTAGGAAGAGAAAATGTAATGTATATTCATGTTACGTTGCTGCCTTATTTGTCAAAAGCAGGGGAGTTAAAAACAAAACCTACTCAGCATAGTGTTAAGGAACTCTTAAGTATAGGAATTCAACCCGATTTGTTGGTATGCAGAACTGAAAAGGAAATAACACCGGATTTAAAAGCAAAGATTGCTTTATTTTGCAATGTTGAAAAACAAAATGTAATTCAAAATGAAGATGCAGATTCTTTATACGATATTCCTCTTATGTTGGAAAAAGAAGGTCTTGCAAAGTTAGTTTGTGATTATTTCAATTTAGAATGCACTGAGCCGGATTTAGCTGAGTGGATTGACATGGTAGAGCGTTCTAAAAAACCAAACCACTATGTAAAAATAGCATTAGTCGGAAAATATGTGGAGCTTAAGGATGCTTATTTGTCGGTTGCAGAAGCACTTAAGCATGCAGGAATAGATAATTCTTGCGATGTTGATATTTCATGGATACATTCAGAAGATGTCAATGAAGGAAACTATGAGGAAATATTAAAAGAATGTGATGGTATTTTAGTTCCCGGAGGTTTTGGCGACAGGGGAATCGAAGGTAAAATACTTGCAGCAAAATATGCAAGAGAGCATAAAAAGCCTTTCTTAGGAATTTGTCTTGGTATGCAAATGGCAGTTGTTGAATTTGGAAGATCTGTATTAGGTTATACAGATGCGAACAGCAAAGAATTTAATGCAGAATCAAGTTATCCAATGATTGATATAATGGATGGACAAAAGGGAATTGAAAGCAAGGGCGGAACAATGAGACTTGGCAGCTACCCATGCAAACTTATTGATGGTACAAAGACAAAAGAAGCATATGACGGTGCCGATATGATTAATGAAAGACACCGTCACAGATATGAGTTCAATAATAAGTTCAGGGAAGTATGTGAAGAAAACGGGCTTATAATTTCAGGAGTTTCCCCGGATAACAAATTAGTTGAAATAATAGAACTAAAGGATCATCCTTGGTTTGTTGCAGCACAGTTCCATCCGGAATTTAAATCAAGACCTACAAGGAGCCATCCTTTGTTTAAACATTTAATAAAAGCTTCAATAGAACAAAAATAAACAAAAAGTTGTCAGATGGGACAGTATGGATGTATCTTACTGTCCCATATCATTTGGGGTGCTTTTTTATAGTCATCCTTAAACATATCAATGCGTACGGTTCTTATTACAGGTACATTATTCTCCTCGTTCTTTGGTAGAGTGTGGCACTACTGTAACTTTCTCTTTTGTGCTGTTTTGTGTTATAAGGTAGCAATATATACCTGCAATTATTATAATTCCGCCAATTATTGTATGTATAGATGGTATTTCTCTAAATATAAACATGGCCAATATGCTTGCGTAGATAGGCTCACTGAGAGTGGAAACAGAAATTAATGTAGAAGAATAAAATTTCACTAAATAATTATAAACTGTATGCCCAAGTATAGAACTGCAAAATCCTAATAAGAAGAATAACATAAATTCTTTTGGAGCATAGGGATATACAGGTGTGTCGGTTATAAAACACATAGCAAATAATACAATTGCAGATACAGAATAAACAACAAATACATAAACTCCTGCACTTACATTTTTTCTTACAATTCCTCCTATTATAAGATATCCTGCTACAAAAATTGCACCTAAGAATGCGAAAAAGTTTCCAAGCATCATATTGCCATGTGCTCCTCCTGAAGAGCCCATGGCTATTATAATTGTTCCTGCCATGGATGCTGCAATTCCAAATATCATTCTTTTATTAAATTTTTCTTTTAATAAAAAATAATTAAACACTGCTACAAAAATTGGGCTGGAAGATACGAGTACAGTAGAATTTGCTATTGTGGTCATCTGTATTGATTGCATCCAAAAAGCAAAATGAAACGCCAAAAATATGCCGCTAATTGCACACATTATATAATTTTTTTTATTTATGTTTTTAAATTCACTTCTATTATTTATGAAAACTGGAATAGATAACATCATAATGGTAAACAACATTCTGTAAGCGGCCATAGCTAATGCAGGAGCTTTTGAGAATCTTATTATTATCGATGATACGGATGTGAAAAATGTTCCTGCAAGAATCCAATATTTTGATGGCTTTTTCATAATTTCTTCCTTTTATGTTGATAATACGTATATTACCACAAAATTTTTACAATTGCAATATTGGAACAATTCGCATAATAAATAATATATATGTAATAATAATGGATTAGTTGTATTTGAAAGGAGGGACGGCAGTGATTGATTTATTTAACTCCATATCACTGATTTATGCAGTTAATATTTGCATGGCAATGATTATTATATTTTTAGAAAGAAAAGATCCTACTGCCACTTTAGCATGGGTATTGGTTCTTTTAATATTCCCAGGTGTAGGATTCTTGTTGTATTTGCTGCTGTCCCAAAATTTCAGCAGAAAGCAGCTGTTTATTATGAAAATTTATGCAAAAAGATCTTTTGGAGATTATTTAAGAGTACAAAAGGAATTATTTAACTCCGGCGGACTTGTATTCAATGATAAAAACATTGAAAACTATAAGGATTTAATAAAAATGAATTTGTTTTATCATAACTTTTCCTATACTCAAAACAATGAAATAACAGTTTACACAGACGGTGAAAAAAAGTTTGAAGACTTGTTTAAATCCATTGAAGAGGCAAAAAACCACATACATATGGAATATTACATAATCAGAAACGACAATCTTGGAAATAATTTATTGAATCTTCTTTCCAAAAAAGCTGAAGAAGGTATTGAGGTAAGGCTCTTATATGATTCTGTAGGGGGTAGACAGATTACTAAGGAACAAATCGAAAAGTTAAAAAGTTCCGGCGTAAAGGTTGCCATATTTTTTTCCGGCAGACTACCTTTCTTTAACTTTAAAATTAATTACAGAAATCACAGAAAAATAGTTGTTATTGATGGGATAATCGGTTTTGTAGGTGGATTTAATGTAGGGGATGAGTATATAAGTTTAAACAAGAAAATTGGTTATTGGAGAGATACGCATGTTAAGATTAGGGGAGATTCTGTAATTGACCTGCAGACAAGGTTTTTCTTGGACTGGGGGCATGCTTCAAAAGAGGACTTAATGTTTCTGCCGAAGTATTTTCCTGACAACAGAACAACAGGCAATGTAGGAATTCAAATTATAACCAGCGGACCTGATAGATTAGATGAAGCAATTAAAAGTAATTATGTTAAAATGATAAATTCAGCTAAACATAGTATTTTAATACAAACTCCTTATTTTGTTCCTGATGCTTCCGTATTTGAAGCAATTAAAATTGCTGCCACATCAGGGGTGGACGTTCGAATTATGATTCCGTGCAAACCTGACCACCCATTTGTTTATTGGGCTACATACTGGTACTGCGGGGGATTGTTAAAGTATGGAGTTAAAGTTTATACATATGAATATGGATTTCTCCATGCCAAGACATTAGTAGTTGATAAAACTGTATCCTCTGTTGGAACCGCAAATTTTGATGTTAGAAGTTTTAAACTTAATTTTGAATGTAATGGAATAATATATGATACAAATACATCTCAAATGCTGTATGACGTATTTATGGAGGATTTAAATTATTCTGTAGAGTTAACAAGGGAACTGTACTTAGAGAGGGGCATTTTAATAAGGTTTAAGGAATCAGTATGCAGGCTTCTTGCCCCCTTATTATGATGTTGAAAATTTTTACAATTATGTTATAATTACCATAATAATAAAACACAGGTGATAAAATGAAAAGATATTATGTAATATACAATCCTTCCTCCGGCAAAGAGCTTGCAGGGTATAAAGTATTTGGTGTTGCTGAAACTGTAATGAGTGTTGATGATGTAGAATTTTTATTTTATGCAACCAAGAAAAAGGGAGATGGGGAGGAAGCCGCCATCAGGGCATGTCAATATGGTTATGATATGATAATAGCCTGCGGCGGTGACGGTACAGTGCATGAAGTAGTTAATGGCATGATGAAATGCCATTTTAGACCTAAATTAAGCATAATGCCGGCAGGAACAGTTAATGATTTTGCTGAACAATTGAGCCTTCCAAAGGCTAAAGCAAATTTTGCGTCCCTAATTATGAAAAATACCTTTAGAAAGATAGATGTTGGCAAAATAAATGATGATTATTTTGTTAATGTAGTTGGGGGGGGAGCCTTTACTACTATTGCACACAAGGTTACCCTCGAAGCAAAAACAATACTTGGAAAGTATGCTTATTATTATCAGGCAGCCGTCCAGGTGCCTGGAGAATTGGAAGTTTGCGAAGATATTAATTATATAATTGACGGCAAAGAATACAATTATAAAACCTTGTTATTTCTTGTAATTAATTCTGCCGGAGCCGGCGGATTTAAGTATTTGTGCCCTAAGGCTAAATTAGATGATGGTTTGCTAGACATGGTGATTTTTGAAAAAACAAATAATGCTGAATTGTTTCAGATTTTCACAAAAGTTTTCAATGGTCAGCATATAACCCACCCTAAGGTTCATTATTTTCAAGCAGAAAATATAAAAATAATTCCTCAAGGGGAATTATTAATTGATACAGATGGAGATCCGGGAGGATATGCTCCTGCAGAAATTTCTTCAGCACATAATGCCATAGATATATTGGTGCCATAGCTTTCGCCTGGAATTTACACGTTTTAATTACATGATATATGATTAAAGTTACTCTTTGTCATCCTGAGCGAAAGCGAAGGATCTCATCTTTATATGAGATTCTTCAGGCTAAGGCCCTCAGAATTACAAAGAGGTATTCATAGCAATGACTAACAGTTTTTCAAAAAATTATTTATAAGTTTGATTGACTTTTCAACTGCAATTTCAACAAATGAAGGAAAATCCATGTGAGCAGTGCCGTCAGCCTTGTCGGACATTGCTCTTACTATGCAAAAATCCACATCATTTATATAGCATACATGACCTATTGATGCTCCTTCCATTTCAGTGCAAAGGGCATTAAAGTTATGTACTATATAGTCCTTTTTTTCCTTGCTTGAAATAAACTGATCACCTGAAGCAACAGTTCCAACAACTACATTTGTATTTTCTAAAATTTCAGCTGCACTTTGCAGTTTTTTAACCAATTCTTCATTACATGGAATTTTAATTAAATCAATACCGGAAATTAACCCTACCGGTTTTCCGAAAGACGAAACATCAAAATCATGTTGTACCACTCCATCAGAAATTACAATATCTGCAATATCTAATTGAGTGCTTAAGCTCCCTGCAACACCTGTATTAATAATTGCATCCGGTCTGAATTTCAATATCATTGTTTGTGTACATACGGCTGCATGCACCTTGCCTACACCGCATTCAGCCACAACAACATTTTTGCCCTGCAGTGTTCCTTCGTAAAAATCTATATTGCTGATAGTTTCTTTTTTTATATCTTCCATGGAATTTATAAGTTCTTTAACTTCAATATCCATTGCACCGATTATTCCTATTTTATTCATAAAAACCTCCTGTTTTTGTTACTTAATTTTATTATACACAACCCTAAAAGTCAACTATGTGACAATGGGGACGTGGGACAATGGGAAGGTATAAAAACAGTCCCACCTTGCCATCCGAGGCGAAAGCGAAGAATCTCATGTTTGCTCCTGATATACTGATTAATAACAATGATATGTGTATGCTCTTTTCATTTTTGTTAATATGTGTTAAAATGGATATTATTATTAAGCAGGTGATAAAATGCATTATATATATATAGTGGAATGCAGTGACAAAACATTGTATACAGGTTATACAAACGATTTGGATAAAAGGATTAAAACTCATAATGAGAAAAAGGGTGCTAAGTACACAAGAGGAAGGACTCCTGTTGTTTTAAAATATTATGAGGAATTTGACAATAAAAATGATGCCATAAAAAGAGAAATACAAATAAAAAAACTAAGACGGTTAAAAAAGCTAAGGTTATTTTTAATAAAATAAAATTTAAATTGTATAATATATATGATTTTGTTATAATTTGAATATCAAATGAAGAGGAGAGTTGTAATATGAAGACAAACTTAATAGTAGATAGTTGTGTTGACTTTAATGAGGATACAGAAGATATCCCAAGAGTTCCTTTTAGAATTTTGATTGATGATGAAGAAATTGTAGACGAAAAAACCGATATACTTGAACTTATAAGTAAAATGAAAAACAGCCGCTCCCAAATAAAAACAGCTTGTGCTCCTCCAGAAGATTTTATAAATAAAATAAAAGAGCAAGCAAATAATTTTATAGTAACTATATCAAGCCAACTCAGCGGCTCATACAATAGTGCCAGAGTTGCTGTTGATACTTTAAAGGAAAAGTTTCCTGAAGCCTTTGTACATATTTTTGATTCTAAGACAGCTGCCGCAGGTGAAACTTTAATTGCAATTAAAATTAAACAATTAATTGAAGAAAATTTAAATCCTTATGAAATAATTGAACAGACAGAAAAATACATATCAAAACTTAGAACACTTTTTATATTGGACTCATTGGACAATCTTGCAAAGAACGGCAGAATAACTAACTTTAAGGCTATGATTGCAAATATAATGCACATTGTTCCCATTATGGGTGAAGATGGAGAAGGAAGAATAGTATTAAAAGAATCTATCAGAGGGAAAAAGAAAGCATTCAATAGACTTGTTGATATGATTGCGGAATACAATGTTGACTTTGAAAATACGGTGTTGGGTATCACTCATGTAAACTGTCTTGAAAAGGCAGAAAAATTAAGAGATGAAATAAAAGCAAAATATCCGTTTAAAGATATAAAAATATTTACACCATCAGGACTAAGTTCTGTTTATGCTTATGACGGAGGAATTGTAATAGCTTTTTAATAAATAATATTTTATGTTAGTTCACGTAAAAGTTGGGTATAATTATTTTATACTTATACGGAGGTTACTAAATGAAATATAAAGAGGTTATTTCGGAAATTAAATCAGTAAGACTTTACAAAAAAGAAGAAGTTGATTCAAATTTGCTTAAAGAATTAAAACAATATTATGAACAGGGTAAAAGACTTATCGATAATATTGAATTAGAGGTAATGATAAAACAAAGAGATGAAGTATTTAAACAGCTTTCGGATTCTGCCGGATATAACAAGAGAATGATTGAAGCTCCCCACTATTTAATATTTTTATCGGAAGAAAAGGACCATTACTTAGAAAATGTGGGCTATAGAGCACAGGACATTATGCTTAAGGCATGGAGCCTGGGTATCGCTTCTTGTTGGATATCCTTTGAAGATGGGGAAGAAATAAAGAAAAAATTAGGTATAAAATCAGATAAGAAATTTGCTGCTCTTATTGCTCTGGGTTATGAAGATGCTCATAACAAAGTTTTATATGACAATGTTTCTGAATACAATCCTTCAAAAGCAACAGTTAAAATAGTCGAAGATAATACCACTGAAAGACTTGGCATCAGAGACTTAGTTTTCATGAAGGAATGGGGCGAAAAGGCTGATCCTGATGAGCTGGTTAATTATGGATTATTAGAAGTATTCTTTTATGGAATATTGGCTCCTTCTTACAAAAATCGTCAGCCATGGAGATTTATTGTAGACAATGGTACAGTTGTTTTAGCATTAAAAAAAGATATATATGTAACCGAATATGAAGAGAAAATAGATACGGCAGTAATAATGCTATATTTCGATGCAATTATCGAAAGCACATTATATGACATCACATGGAAATTTGGAAAGCCTGAAAAGGACTACGGGGTGCCGGAGGATTATAGAATTGTAGCCTACTGTATTGTTTAACTTATGATGGGGCACAGAGGTGCCTCTTATTATGTGAAGATTAGCTGTTACTCGTGTTTCGTTTTCGGGTAGATCATATAAAGAATTAAAGAGGAGGAAAATAATGAAAATTATAATTCACAAAAAATATTTAGAAATTGCATCAGAAAAATTTCCTGACATTGAATTTTGTACTGAAATTGAAGATTGTCCTGAGGCAGAAGCACTTATTGGAGAGCCAATGAATTTTGTACCTGAAAAATTAGATAAACTACCTAATTTAAGGTGGATTCAATCCTTCAGAGCAGGTTATGATTCATTGAATTTAGATTATATGAGAAAACGAAATATTACTTTTTGCAACGGAAAAGATATATATTCTGTTCCCATAGCTGAGGATGTTGTTTGTAAAATACTTATGCATAACACAAATGCTTTGACATTTTTGAAAAATCAAAAAGAACATAAGTGGGAGCCTCTTCAGATAAGAAGAGAGCTTAAGGGTCAAACAGTAGGAATAATAGGAACAGGTTCAATTGCAACAGAAATCGCCAAAAGATTTCAAGGGTTTGGTGTTAAGATATTAGGGTATAAAAGAAGTCCTGTTGCTTCAATGGCATATTTTGATGAAATTCTTTCAGGCAAAAAAGGCTTGGAGTATTTAATGAAAAGCAGTGATTACATAATTGTAACAGTTGACTTAAACAAAGAATCTTATCATATGATTAACAAGGATAATCTTCAATTTATGAAGGAAAGTGCTTCAATAATAAACATAGCAAGAGGCAGCATTATTAATCAGGAAGATTTAAAAGAGGCATTAAAGAACAATAAAATAAGTTATGCAGGTTTGGATGTTTTTGAAGTTGAACCACTTCCTGCAGATGATGAATTGTGGGATATGGAGAATGTGTATATTACTCCTCACGCTTCAGGTATTGTTAAGAATAATAAAGACAGGATTGCTGATTTAGTTGTATCTAATATTCAAAGATTCATAGATAATGAAAAATTAGCTTATATAGTAAAATAGTTCATAAAAGAACATTTGATTGTTATTCATAACAATCACGATAGTGTAATTGCTATGAATAAGCTGCGAAGCAGCGTGTCATTCTGAACCTCAGGTGAAGAATCTCATCTTTTAAAACCTGAGATTCTTCGTATCGCTCAGGATTACATAAGAGTTGAAATTATTCCGCTTTGTATGCATAAGCGTTTAAATAGCGCTAAAAAGAAAACAGAAAGAAGTATCATGGAAGTCAAATCAAAAAATATTTTAAAATTTTTGTTTTTCCCTATATTAATACTTTATTTTGAAACGGTTTTAAAGTTTTTCATTTTCGAAAGAGTATTTAATATAGGATATATTTATATGTGCTTTTTTTCCTTGCCCTTTGGGTTTGTATTTTTTTTACTTTCAACAGGATTTAATGAAAAAACAAATAAAATAATTTTTTATTCAATTATAATCTTTTTAACACTTTTTTACGGAACTCAAATAATTTACTATAAAATCTTTTATACATTTACATCTTTTTATTCAATTATTGTGGGAACAGGTAAAGCATTAAATTTCACAGATATTTTATTTTCTGTCCTTCTTGATAGTATATTTGAATTAATCACAATATTTATTCCTATCATTTTAGTAATTAAGTTTCATAAGAAAATCCAATTTGAAAAAATCACCAAAAAAAATGTTTTAAAAATAGCTTTATCAGCGGCAGTAATTCAGTCAGCAATTGTTTTTGCAGTGCTTTCTTCTGACACAGGAATGCTAAGCCCCTCTTATTTATATTCCGAAACATTTCTGGTTGTAGATTCTGTTGATAAATTTGGTCTTTTAACAACCGGAAGGCTTGATATAAAAAATATATTTAAAAGTATAGTGTTAGCAGTAGAACCATTACCTATAGAAATAGTCGAAACTAAAGATATAACCCCTAATGAACCAACAAATGATGAACCTGTAGAAAAGCCTGAAATAAAAGAAGATACTGTACAAATTGTTGAATACAATACTATGGATATTCCTTTTGAAGAATTAATTAATACTGAAGGAAATGAAGCTTTAAAAAATATGCATGAATATTTTAGCAGTGTTCAGCCAACAAATAAAAATGAATATACCGGCAAATACAAAGGTAAAAACCTGATATTGATAACTGCTGAAGGTCTTTCACCTTATGCAGTCAATAAAGATTTAACTCCTACACTATATAAAATGCAAGAGGAAGGTTTTAAATTTAAAAACTTTTATACACCTTCCTGGGGAGTCAGCACTTCAGACGGTGAGTACGTAGCATGTACCGGACTTTTACCAAAAGAAGGTGTTTGGAGCTTTTATAACTCATCCAAAAATTATATGCCTTTTGCAATGGGAAATCAGCTTAAAAGCGAAGGTTATGAAACTAAAGCATATCATAATCATTATTTTGATTATTATTTCAGGAATGAATCTCACCCTAATTTAGGTTACACATACAAGGGATTGGGAAATGGTCTTGATGTAACAGAAACCTGGCCTGAATCAGACTTGGAAATGATAGAGCTTACAGTTCCTGAATTTATAGATACTCAGCCCTTCCATGTTTACTATATGACAGTAAGCGGTCATTTGCAGTATAACTTTTATGGCAATTACATAGCAGCTAAAAATAGAAGTTTAGTTGAAAATCTGCCTTATTCGGATAAAGTAAAAGCATATTTATCTTGTAACATTGAATTAGACAAAGCAATGGAGAAGCTGATACAGGAGTTAGATATTAGAGGAATTGCAGAAGACACTCTTATAGCCATTAGCCCTGACCATTATCCCTATGGGTTGACCTTGACTGAAATAAGTGAGCTTGCCAATAAAGAAATTAACGGCTATGAATTGTACAAAGGAGTTTTTCTTCTGTGGAGCAAAGGAATGGAGCCTGTTGAAATTGACGAGATTTGTTCAAGTCTTGACATAATTCCCACATTGTCAAATCTTATGGGTTTGGAGTATGATTCAAGGCTATTGATGGGCAGTGATATTTTATCATCCTCGGAACCTTTGGTTATTTTTCAAGACAGAAGCTGGATGACTGACAAGATGTATTTTAATTCCAGAACGGGGGAAGTAACTTCACAAAACGGATTTGTCCCTGATGAAGCTTACATAAGGAATATAAGCGAAGAGGTTAAAAATAAATTCAAAGTATCAGCAGGTATACTTGACTATAATTATTATGAAAAAGTTTTTAACTAAAAAACCCGCTTATGCGGGTTTAATTCTTTGAGATTTGTAAATACTTTGAGTGTTTTGATTTTAATCTACTTTCAGTAAATATTCACAGCTGACCGGGCATTGGTTGTAGGTAGAATTATTTATACAGTTTGAATTCAGTTTATTTTTTAATATGCCTGATTTAACATCGTTTTTAATTCTTACCTTGTATCCTATCCGTTTTGTTTCAGAAGGTTGAAGACTTCCTATATCCCACTTTATAATTGTTTTTCCGTTAAACTCATAAACATTTTTTGGCTCTAAATTGCATGAATCTCCTATGTATTCAAGACCGGTATCAAGAATGCTTCTTAAATAAACTTTTCTTGCTAAATCATATTGTCCTGTGCATAAATTTACATAATATTTTGTTATATCTCCTACATTGACTTTTTCATCATCACAACTTACCGATAAATCAAAGTCCATTGCTTTTGTTTCCGTAACATATGAATCAATTTTATCTTCATTGATTAAATGGGCATAGAGTTTAATTTTACTCCTATGCGGTATTTTATCCCCGGAATTTTCAATGCTGTTAACTGTATATTTATCACAAAGTGCTGCATCGAATGAAATTATATTTTCAGAATCAGGCGATAAAATAAAGTTGTTTCCAAAGATAATTACATTGTCATTTTTTAATATTTCACATGGCTCCACAGCACTTACAGAATCTAAAAAACTGTTATCCGGTCCCTCATGCTGCATATTTTCCAAATACCTAATTCCGTTTCCCAAGGCAGTACTGAAGGAACACAAGCATTGATTGCTGCTGTTATTTTTAACAATAATTTTTATTTTGAAAATATTAGAGGGAATAAACTGAGAATTGGAAATACCTGCACCCTTTAATATTTTTTCGGGTACATCTATGTATATGGTGCATTCTTTCATTTATTTCATTCCTTTCTGTTCCAATATATTTCATAGTATTCTAAAGTTAGCATTTTGTGAAAAATTAATGTCAAATATTTATGGTATTAATTTGCGAAATATGTTAAAATTAATAATAATTGTAGCAATAGACAAATAAACGGAGGATAAAATGAAAAATATAAAAATTTATTCAAGTTCAACATGTCCCAATTGTATTACTGCAAAAGAATATTTGAAGGAAAAAGGATATGAATATGAGGAAAAGAATGTTTCCATAGATTCTGAAGCAAAAAAGGAGTTAATTTCCATGGGTTACATGGGAGTTCCAATAATTATAGTTGATGAGGAAGTTGTTGTAGGTTTTAACAAAGCTAAATTAGACGAATTATTATAAATGAATCAATAAGCGAAGAATATTATTCTTCGCTTCGTCTATTGAGAAACTTTATTTAAAATTAGGAGGGTCTATGAAGGTTGAAAACTTGCCAAAAATTGAAACAGGGATGTACAATACACCCATTCATAAATTGAACAATTTAAGCAAAAAGTACGGCATTAACATTTATATAAAAAGAGATGATATGACAGGCTATGCAACGGGTGGCAATAAGCTTAGAAAATTAGACTACCTTCTTAAGGATGCCTTAGACAATAATTGCACTGTTCTTTTAACTTATGGAGGACCTCAGACCAATCATGGAAGGCTTACAGCTGCGGTTGCAGCAAAATTTGGCTTGAAATGCGGTATAATAATGGATGGTCCTGCTCCTGAAAAAGCTTCCGGAAATTTAATATTAGATAAAATGATGGGTGCAGATTTGTTTTTTATGGATGATACAAGCTTTAAAGATGAAACTAAAGAAATTAAGTCTGCAAAATATAAAGAATTAACAGATAAAACAACGAATGAAGTTATTAAATTATATAAATCTCAAGGTGAAAAGGTTTATTTAATACCTATTGGAGGAAGTTCCCCATTAGGTGCTGCCGGTTATGTTATGGCTGCTAACGAAATTAAAGATCAGCTTAATGAAATGAATGTAAAAATAGACTATGTGTTTACAGGCTTTGGATCTGTTGGAACTTATGGAGGGTTGTACTTAGGTTCCAAATATTTCAATGCAGGATTTACACCCATCGGAGTATGTGTTTCTCACAAAAATGAAGCCGATATGCAGGAAAAATTCAATTATATAAAGGAAATAAATACTTTCTTAAACTTAAATGTTGACGTAAAAAAGGAAGATATGTGGATAGAAGATGGTTATGTTGGAATTGCTTACAATGTTCCTGACCCTATAACCCGCAAATATGTGTATATGATGGCTCGGGAGGAAGCAATAATTCTTGACAATTGCTATACGGGAAAAACCTTTAGGGCGATGATTGAAATGATTGAAAATGGTAAAATTCCCAAGGATAAAAATGTAATGTTCCTTCATACTGGAGGCCTTCCCGGTTTATTCTCAGAAGAACATGCGGATTCTATGCAGAGTGAACTTTGGAAAACTCAACCGGAATACAAATTGTAGTTTACATTATTAACTAAATTGCTAAGATATTTACATAGTAATTATTTAAATTATGTAAACAATATAGATAAGCAACAAAAACAGCTGTTTCGTGGTTGCTTTTAAATATAAAAACCGGCATTTTTTGCCGGTTTTTGTTGCATATTTTATTTATTATTTGTTTAAAGCAGCTAATAAATGATCTAAATTCATGCCGTGAACTGCTGCAGCTTCTTCTAATGTTTCCATTTGAGCACTTGGGCAGCCTACACATCCCATTCCATGAGCCATTAATATTTCAGCAGCTTCTTGTTTTGCCATAATAACTTCACGAATTGTCATATCTTTTGTAATCATATTGTCCTCCTTTAATTTTATAATTCATTATACAGTATGGCAAAATAATATTCAATATTTTATAAATAAAAATTTGTTTAAAATTCAAAACGTATTCCCGGTTTTTACGGTTAAAAATTGTTTGAATCTCAATATAATGTATGATATAATAACCTCACGCCGTAGAACAAAGAAAGCTTTTGACGGCTGAGAGAAATTGTATCGGTGCGAAGCAAAGCTGGACGGTTTCCACTTATGATATAATAAGGAAAATTACTTAGATAATTACCAAGCAAGAGGCGGGAGCAATAATATGCATACAAAATACAATGAAAAAATAACTGACATGAAAAAATGTATACAAAAAAAGAGTAAGCTAAATCTGCTTTTAAAACAAACTGAACAAGATATTATAAAAGAAAAACTTATGTTGAATAAACTTTCTACTGAATTAGAGAAAGAAAATCAGGATGTTTTAAAATTTAAATCATCAAATATTACTTCATTGTTTTATGCAATATTAGGTACAAAAGAAGAAAGACTTAATAAGGAAAAGCAGGAACTGCTAAAAGCAAGACTAAAATATGATCAATGTAAGAATAATATGGATTATCTTGTTAACGAAACGAAAAATATTGTGGATAAGCTTGCTAAATTAAATGGTTGTGATGCAGAATATGAAGACTTAATAGATCAAAAGCTAAGGACTATCAATTTAGAGGACAATGAAACCGGTCAAGTTTTAAAAAGTTTAATAAAACGAAAAGAAAACATGAATGCCAACATAATTGAAATTAATGAAGCAATTTGTTATGGCGAAAGAGCATTGGAATCAATTGAAAAATCCATTAAAAAATTAGAAACTTCAGAAGGTTGGGGTATTGCCGACATTTTAGGAGAGGGCTTAAAAACAGCGGATATAAAACATAATAATATTGATGATGCAAGAGAGTATGCTGAGCAAGCCCAAAGAATGTTAGGAAAATTTAAAAAAGAAATATCAGACATTATAATGGTGACAGGAACTGAAATTACAGTAGGAGCTTTTGAAACTTTTGCAGATTGTTTCTTTGACAGCTTGATTTTTGACTGGGTAGTTCAATCTGAAATAGGAAAAACATTGGATACCATAAAAAATACGAAAAATCAAATGGACAAGGCGATGTCAAAGCTTTATGAAGAAAAAGTTACTGAAGAATTCATGATAAAACAAATAGAAGATAAAATAAACCATATAATAGAAAATGCATAGTAAAAATGAATAAAAAAAATGTATAAAAAAATATAATAAAAAATCTCTTGACAAAGAAATTTTTATGTTATAAAGTAAGTGACAATTAAATAATAAAACTTCTTATCAAGAGAGACGGAGGGATCGGCCCTATGATGTCTCGGCAACCTGCAGTATTCTGCAAGGTGCTAATTCCGGCAAAGTATTTACTTTGGGAGATGGGGAGACGGATTGAAAATACCCTCTCTTTCCATAGAGAGGTTTTTTTATAGCCCTAACCCTATTTTTTAGAGTGTTTTTTCTAAAAAATAGTGGTAGGTCTTACGCAGCGTAATCCCAATTTGCACGACTGTTAAGGTATGGGGACACACCTCTTTTTTTGGGGAAAACCTCTGTGGTTAGAGGAATGTCCCCAATTGTACAAATTGGTGATGTAGCCTGCGAAGATAAACTTCACTTTAAGGAGGATGAAATGTCTATAGAAAAAGTAAGAAAATATTTAAAACAATTTAACAAAGATAATGATATACAAGAAATGGACGAATCAACAGCAACTGTGGAGTTGGCTGCACTTGCTTTAGGTACTGAGGAAGCAAGAATTGCAAAATCATTATCATTTTATGACAGTGATTCTGCTATGGTAATAGTTGTAGCTGGAGATGCAAAAATAGATAACAGAAAATTTAAAGATTATTTTGGATTTAAAGCTAGAATGCTTGCTCCTGAAGATACAGAAAAATTCACAGGACATGCAATCGGTGGAGTTTGTCCCTTTGCATTGCCTGATAATGTAAAAGTATATTTAGATGAATCCATGAAAAGATTTGAAACTATGTTTCCTGCCTGCGGCAGCGGAAATTCTGCAATAGAGCTTACATTGGATGAATTAGAAAAAACATCAAAATGCAATACATGGATTAATGTATGCAAGAATTGGTAGATACAACGCAACGAATTCCCCAAATATGCTGCAGCAAGGTATGAAAACACATCTTTGTTTGGAGAAAACCTCTGTAGTTAGAGGAATGTTCTAATTGGATATTCTACTGAACGGATTGCTTAGATGTGGTGACTATAGAATAAATAGACTGTTATAAGCCTAAAATAAGAAAAACTAATTTATAAGGAAAAGATAATATGCTAAACGAATTTTCAAGAACACAGCTTCTATTAGGAAAAGAAGCGATGGAAAAATTAAAAAATTCTACAGTTGCAATTTTTGGTATCGGAGGAGTTGGCACATTTGTTGCTGAATCTTTAGCAAGATGCGGAGTGGGAAGTTTCGCATTGTTTGATGATGATAAAGTATGCCTTACAAATATTAACAGACAGTTAATTGCCACAAGAAAAACAATTGGAAGAAAAAAGGTTGAAGTTATGGCACAAAGAATTAATGAAATTAATCCAAAAGCCAATGTTACAACACATCAGGTTTTCTACATGCCTGACATTGCTGATGAATATGACTTAACCGGCTATGATTATATTGTGGATGCTATTGATACGGTAACTGCCAAATTAGAACTGATTGTAAGGGCCAAATCAAACAATATTCCCATTATAAGCAGCATGGGTGCAGGTAATAAGCTAAATCCTACAGAATTAGAAGTTGCAGACATATATAAAACTTCAGTAGACCCATTGGCAAAAGTTATGCGCCATGAATTAAAAAAACGAGGAATTAAGAATTTAAAAGTTGTATATTCAAAAGAAAAACCTATAACTCCAATAAATGATGAAGACAGCTGCAATGATAGCTGTATTTGTCCACCGGGAGCCACAAGAAAGTGCACTCAAAGGCGTGCCATACCCGGAAGCGTATCATTTGTACCATCTGTAGCCGGACTTATTATTGCAAGTGAGGTTGTTAAGGATATAATAGCTAAATAAGGAGGTAACATCGTGGGGACGACACCATTTATTCAAATAAAGGATTTACAAAAAGAATTTATTAGTCAAAACAATACTGTCACTGCCCTTTCAGGAATTAACCTAAATATCAATAAGGGCGATATTTTTGGAATTATAGGTATGAGCGGTGCAGGAAAAAGCACATTGGTTAGATGCATTAACTTTTTGGAAAGACCTACAAAGGGGACTATTATTATTGGAGGTAAGGATTTATCACTATTAACTGATAGGGAACTTAGACATGAAAGACAGCAAATAGGAATGATTTTTCAGCAATTTAATTTGCTTATGCAAAGAACAGTTGAGGATAATATTTGTTTCCCTTTAGAAATTGCCGGTATAAGCAAAAAGCAAGGAAGAAAAAGGGCAGCAGAGCTTTTAGAGATTGTTGGTCTTTCAGATAAAAGGAAGGCATATCCATCACAGTTGAGCGGAGGTCAAAAACAAAGGGTTGCAATTGCAAGGGCACTTGCCACAAACCCTCAGATTCTCCTTTGTGATGAAGCAACAAGTGCTCTTGACCCTACTACAACACGTTCAATTCTTGCACTGTTAAAGGATATAAATAGTAAGTTTGGGATTACAATAATTATTATAACTCATGAAATGTCTGTTGTAGAAGAAATTTGCAACAAGGTTGCAATAATTGACAATGGAGCAATGGCAGAAACAGGATTAGTTGAAGATGTTTTTTCAAATCCAAAAACAGAAGCTGCAAAACGACTGGTGTATATTAACAATCCTACCTATGTTGAAGAAATGAGAGGAAAAAGAGTTATACGAATAGTATTTGACGGAAAATCATCCTACGAACCGGTTATTGCAAATTTGGTTTTGGAAATAAAGGCACCGGTAAACATATTATTTGCAGATATGAAAGACATAAACGGAAAAGCATTTGGGCAGATGGTACTGCAGCTACCGGAGGATAAAAATTTATCGGACAAGGTAATAAGTTATCTGCGAAATATTAAGGTTAATGTAGAGGAGTTGGAAGATTATGCAGGTAATTGAAACAATAATAGAATTACTAAAAGAAAATATGCAAATGCTTAGTAAAGAAACAATCAGTACATTGTATATGACATTTGTTTCATCCTTATTCGCTTATATATTTGCATTACCCCTTGGTGTTGCCTTGGTGGTTACAAGAGAAGATGGTTTACATCCTATGGGATTTTTAAATAGATGTTTGGATATTGCTGTAAATATAGGACGTTCAGTTCCATTTTTAATACTATTGGTTGCAATACAGCCGTTAACAACTTTGATAGCCGGCAAAAGTTACGGTCCAACTGCAACAATAGTACCATTAGTGGTTGCATCCACACCATTTATAGCAAGACTTATTGAATCTTCACTTCAGGAGGTTGATAACGGAGTGATAGAAGCTGCTCAAAGTATGGGTGCATCAATTTCAACAATTATTTTAAAAGTACTTATACCTGAAGCAAAGACCTCTTTAATAGTAGGAGTTACAATTGCAATAGGTACAATATTAAGCTATTCCGCTATGGCAGGATTTGTAGGCGGTGGAGGATTAGGAGATGTTGCCATAAGATACGGGTATTACAGATATGAAGCTGATATTATGATTATTACTGTTATACTTATGGTGATTTTAATACAAGTGCTTCAGCTTATAGGAATGAAAATCGCAAGAAAAACAGATAAGAGAGCAATCTGACCCTATGGGTAAAAATCTCATAAAATTAAAGACAAAAGGAGAAAAGTCATGAAGAATATAAAAAAATTATTATTAATAGCATTAATGGTAACATTAGTTGTTGTAGCTTTTGGTTGTGCAAATAACCAACCACAATCAGGCGGAAAAGAACTAACAAAAATTACAGTTGCTGCTTCACCGGTACCACATGCACAAATATTAGCACAAGTTAATTCAGATTTAGCCGATAAAGGATACGAATTAGAAGTTATTGAATTTTCAGATTATGTGCAGCCTAACATGGTAGTAGAAGCAGGAGATATTGATGCAAACTTCTTCCAACACAAACCATACTTAGATAACTTTAATTCGGAAAAGAAAACAAACATTGTTTCTGTTGCTGCTGTTCACTTTGAACCATTAGGAATTTATCCCGGAAAATCAAATGACCTGTCAAATATTCCGGACGGAGCCACGATAGCAGTACCAAATGATACAACCAATGAGGCAAGAGCTCTTTTACTTCTTGAAGCAAACGGTATAATCAGAATTAAAGAAGGTGCAGGGCTTACCGCTACCAAAAAGGATGTAGTTGAAAATCCGCACAATGTTGACATTGTTGAACTTGAAGCTGCACAAGTGGCAAGAGTTGTTGCTGAAACAGATTATTTAGTATTAAATGGAAATTATGCACTTGAAGCAGGATTCAATGTAGAAAGTGATGCATTGGCAAAAGAAGAACAAGAATCTGAAGCTGCACAAACATATGCAAATATTCTTTGTGTTAAGAAAGGCAATGAAGAAACTGAAAAAACCAAAGTTTTAATAGAAGTTTTAAAAAGCGATAAAGTTAAACAATATATAGCTGATACTTATAATGGTGCAGTAGTAGCAATAGACTAAAACGTAAGAAAGATCCTATGGCACATCCTAACAAGGATGGCATAGGATCTTTTTTATATAAAACACCTGCCCGATAGGCTGGTGTACTAAGTACATTTACTATTTATCTTAATGTTTTCAAAGCATAATCACAATCAATTACCTGATCATGAACTGCATTAACATAACCGTCATGACGTGGGTCTCAATTACATATATAATACCCTTAACATTTTAAATTAAACATTTAAATTATATTAAGACATTTTCTGCTGTTCATCAGCCCTGTCATTCTGAACGAAAGTGAAAGATGTTAGGATGATAAATGATTGGACATGAACCGTAACACTTAAAGCATAATTGTAAATTGTTGTTGTATTGGCATATTCTATGTGATAAAATTTAGTTATTAACTATTAATATTACTATGTAATTTGCAGAAAGGAAATTATTATGAGAAATTATGTTATTATTACAGAATCAACAACAGATCTTCCTCAGGATTTAATTAATGAATTAGGAATTACAATTATTCCTATGGCTTTTGGATTTGAAAATGAAAGTTATTTAAATTACCCAGACAACAGAGAAATGAATATACATAAATTTTACGAAAGAGTAAAAAATGGCGAAAGGTCTACAACGGCCTTGGTAAATTCTAAAACTTTTGAAGAATACTTTGAGCCTATTTTAAAATCAGGGGATGATATTTTATATATAGGATTTTCATCTGGATTAAGTGGAACATACAGCTCTTCTTTAATAGCAGCAGAAGAATTAAAACAAAAATATCCGGATTCACAAATTGTCTGCATTGATACATTAGCTGCTTCCATGGGTGAAGGTCTGTTGGTTTACTATGCAGCAAAATTTAAATCAGAAGGTCAAAGTATCGAACAAGTGAGCCGATGGCTGATTGATAACAGATTAAATTTATGTCAGTGGTTCACGGTGGATGATTTAAATCATTTAAAACGAGGTGGAAGAATTAGTGCAATGACTGCCACCATTGGAAGTGCACTTAATGTAAAACCCATCCTTCATGTGGACAATGAGGGGCACTTAATTCCTGTCCATAATATAAGAGGACGAAAGAAATCAATTAATGCTCTATTAGAAAATATGGAAGAACTTTGCACCAATCCACAAGAACAAACTGTTTTCATCAGCCATGCAGATTGTTTGGAAGATACTGAGTATTTGGCTAATCTTATTAAAGAAAAACTACATGTAAAGGAAGTAATAATAAGTTTTATAGGACCTGTAATCGGCTCTCACACCGGTCAAGGTGCCATTGCATTGTTTTTTATAGGAAGGGAAAGATAAAAATTAAATAAGTAAATTGACTTAAAGGGAAGTTGCGACGTATAAGTGCTTCCTTTGTTTTTACAAAATAAATTTCCTATAAGGGAGTTTCTATGTCGAAAAGAAGGTTCTTAATGTTCCAATGGTAGGTTTTAATGGTAACAAAGGTGACAAACATGCTCCAGCAAAAACGCAAAACAGTACCGTCCATGTTTATAGCAAAAAAGCATTGACATTAGTCATAGGTTCAGGTTATAATATCATTTGCTGTAAAGCATTATGGAGAGTTGTCCGAGTGGTTGAAGGAGCACGCCTGGAAAGCGTGTGTACGGGAAACTGTATCGAGGGTTCGAATCCCTTGCTCTCCGCCAAAAGTTATAGTATGCACGTCTTAATTATAAGGCGTGTTTTTTTATGCAGTATTATTTTTAATAAAAATGAATCTGTTGTTTCAATAGAATATTATTAAATGTTGAGGATTTCGTAAAATAAATTTGATTAAATCGTAAAGCAGTAAACAATTTATATATTTATATATTAGTTATATAAAATTAAAATTTCTTATGATTAAATTAATAAAACTATGTTATAATTTATTGATAAGTTTCAAAAATAATGGGTAAAACTTAAATAGAAATTATAATAATTAGGAGTGATGTAAATGATTTATCCATATGGACTTTTTGATCCGACTATGATTATTTTGATACCTGCTATAATATTAACTTTGTATGCACAAAGTAAAGTTAAATCAAATTTTGATAAATATATACAGGTTCAGACAAGAAGGGGCTATACAGGATTTCAGGTTGCAAGGATGCTTTTAAATCAAAATGGATTACAGGATATACCAATAGAATTGTCTAATGGACAATTAAGCGATCATTATGACCCAATAAAACGTGTATTAAGATTATCGCCGGAAATATATCAACGTAGTTCTATAGCCTCTGTAAGTGTTGCAGCACACGAGGTTGGTCATGCCATACAGCATGCAAACGGCTATGTTCCATTAAATTTAAGAAATATGGTTTTTCCTGTTGCAAGATTTGGGTCATCCGCCGGATGGATTTTTATTATGGTTGGTTTGTTAATACCAAGACTTGGAGTGTTTATGGACATAGGTATACTATTGTTTGCGGCTGCCGTTTTATTTCAGCTTATCACGCTTCCTGTTGAGTTCAATGCAAGCAAAAGAGCATTAGACATGTTAGATTCCAATGGAATTGTTTATGATGAAGAAACAAAAGGAGCACATAATGTTTTGAATGCAGCTGCATTAACATATGTAGCAGCTATGACAAGTGGAATGGCACAATTGATGAGATTGATTCTCATAAGAAATAGGAGAAGGTAAAAAAGGATTAAATTATGGCATCGATAGATGAGGTTCAAATAATATTGGATGAAATATCAGGAGAGCTTCCTCCTGAAATATATAAGGATTTAAATGGCGGTATTGTCTTGCTCCCTCAAGTTAAGATGCATAAAAAGAGCATTGATGATGACCTGTATGTTATGGGTGAATATCGTCATGAAAGGATTTCCGGTAGATATATTGTCATATATTATGGTTCTGTTGACAAGCTTTACGGTAGATTATCAAGAGAAGGGCTTAAAAAAAGGCTTAAGTCGGTTGTAAAACATGAATTTGTTCATCATCTTGAATCCTTGGCAGGAGAAAGGGACTTAGAAATAGAAGATGAACGAAAAATAACAGAATACTTGAAAAAGAAATAAAAAGTTCGGCTAAAACTTGAATTTAGCCGAATTTATTTTTATATATTTTCAGTTGCATTTTTAGTTGCTTAATAGTTTTTCCTAAAACAGAAGACTAAGTTGAAAGTTTTTGGTTTGGATCAAAGATTAATTGGTTAAATCAATGCAACATTTAACCAGTTAAATTCTATTGCCTTTAACCTTTTTGCATACTTTTATTCCTCGATCATTAATTCTACTACCACCTCTGCCATGTGTAATAATAATTAAGCCTAAATTATTTAAATCATATAATATGCTTCTGACTTCCTGCTGTGTAAGGAAACGTCCTAAAGATTCAGCTCTTTCAGCTATTGAATTTCTACCCATATTCTTTTGTTGAACATATCCTTCATGCAATATTTCTAAAACGAAACAATAGTCATCTAATTTATTGCCAGATAATTTTTTTAGCAAATTTACATCTAAATCATCTTCAGGTGTTTTGGATATTATGTTTAGCCCTTTATGGAAGCTGACAGGCAAATCCTCATATTCAATATAATCTTTATCTAAATATGTGAGGTATTCTACGTAATTGTGGAGTTCTCTAACATTACCATTCCAATAATGAGACATAAAAGCATTTTCAACTTGAGGTGACAGCTTAAATTGACCGTTGAGTTCCTTCTTTATTTGCTCAAACAAATACATAATATCTGTGCCCCTGTCTCTTAAAGGAGGAATTTGTATAGGAAGAGTATTTAATCTATAATACAAATCACTTCTAAAAACGCCTTTATTTACAAGGTCTGCTAAACTCTCGTTGGATGAAGCTATTATTCGTACGTCAACGCTTATTATTTTATTGCCGCCAACTCTCATAATTTCTCTTTCCTGTATAACTCTTAAAAGCTTGATTTGCAATGCAGGACTCATTCCTTCAACTTCATCCAAGAAAATAGAGCCTTTGTGAGCAAATTCAAAAAGTCCTAATTTTCCGCCCTTCTTAGCACCTGTGAATGATCCTTCTTCATATCCGAAAAGTTCACTTTCCAACAAGTTATCAGGCATAGCAGCACAATTTATTGCTATGAATGGATTGTTCTTTCGGTCGGATTCATTGTGTATGGCATGAGCAAAAAGTTCCTTGCCTGTCCCGCTTTCTCCTTCAATTAATACTGATGAATTATTCTTAGCCATTTTTTTAGCTATAGCACATGCTTTTCTAATTGATTCACTTTCGCCAATTATATCATTAAATGTATATTTTGTCTTATGACCTTTGTTTAGAAGCTGAATTCGAAGATTATGCTGTTTAGATTCTTCTTCTGTAAACCTTCGTATGGTAGCAAAGGCACCAATATATTCGTTTTTTCGGATAACCGGTGCAACAGTAACATCTATGTCAATACCTCTAAATTTAATCAAACGATTTGTAATTTTTTTGCCTGTTGTTCTGCATTCCTCAAGGGGTAAAAATGGAAAGGATAATTTGACAGGCATATCTATTGCTTGTTCTTTAAAAATGCCGGTAATTTCTTCTGCTTTTGAATTACAGGCAAAAACAACGTCGCTTTCATTAACTCCAATAATTCCTGTATCAATTATTTTCATTAATATATCAAATTGACTTTCCATGTTAAGTGAACGATCAAAAAGTTTGTTAAAGTTGTAATTGCTTGAGGCTATCGAATTGAAATATTCCTTAAAGTTCTCTCTTTCCAACAAATAATCAAGGTTTAAACGAAGAGCTATTTCAACAATTGTGTTTGAGTCAGGCACACGATGACCTAAGTCAATAATCCTTTTAACCGTCTCAGGCACATATCGGTCTTCACCTACTGTAATGGCAAGGTCACAGTCTTTTGAAGGTTGTGCACCGGGGAAACAAGGAATAAAATTAATATGGTTAATACCAAGCTGTGAAAGACGGGCAATACATTCTCGCACCATAATTTCACTTAAATTTACAAAGTAAGAGCAGGTGCCCCTTTGAACTTTCATTAACGTTTCAATATTCTTTTTTGTGAATTCAACGTTAAGCTCAACCTTTGGAACGTCCATAGGAAGGAATTTATTATAGTCAGTATTGTTTTCAAATGCATCAGTTGTAACAACAAACACATCCGCTTTATCAATATTATTGATGGAACCGTCGGATACACTATAGGAACTTAAACTGATTAAGTCTCCAAAAAGTGACTTTATAATGCTTTCATAAAATGTGGAAACATGTTTGCCTAATGTTATAACAGCTACTTTTTTAATCATATTTTCACCCTTTCAATATTATGGTTTAATGTTAAAGGTTTTGTAATTATATGTCAAGATAATGTCAGTACAAATTATTCTCAATATAATTTGGCATAATAATTGCATAATTATATTTGTGTAATAAAAAAATGACTTACTTAAGTGTCATAGATTAGGAGATGTTATGGAAAGAGAAATTAAAAACAACATATTGTATTTTGATGGATGCAATACAGTTGAATTAGCAGAAAGATATGGGACACCCCTATATGTTATGAGTGAAACTGCTATTGTGGAAAAATGCAAAGAAATAAGAGATACATTTTTAAATAAGTATGAAAGAACAAGAGCAGCATATGCTTCAAAAGCATTTTTAACTCTTTCAATGTGTAAAATAATTGAAAGAGAAGGCTTATGTATGGATGTGGTTTCAGGAGGAGAATTATATACTGCTATAAAAGCTGATTTTCCTGCAGAAAAAATTGAGCTTAACGGTAATAACAAAACAATCGAAGAATTAGAGCTTGCAATTGATTATAACATTGGAAGAATAATAGTGGACGGTTTTGATGAATTAGAAATTATTGAAGATATTTGCATGAAAAAGGATAAAAAAATCAATATACTTTACAGAATAACGCCGGGTGTTAAAAGCGACTCTCATGATTATATAGTTACAGGAAAAAAAGATTCTAAGTTTGGCTTTCCATTAGATGATGATATTATATTTCCTGCAATCGAAAAGGCAATAAACTCATCATATATTAATTTTTTGGGCTTTCATTTTCATGTGGGTTCACAGCTTCACAACAATGAATCACATTTAAAAGCATTAGAAATAGCTTTAAAACTGATAAAAGATACATTTAATAAATTTGAGTTTGTAATATCAGAATTAAATATTGGAGGAGGATTCGGAATCAGATATACAGATGCGGATAATAAGAAACCTTATGCATATTTTCTAGATCCTATGATGGAAAGAATTGAAGAATTTTCAAGGGATATGAATATTATAAGACCTGAAATTGTTATTGAACCGGGCAGAAGCATCGTAGGAGAGGCAGGAATTACCCTTTACACAGTCGGCACGATAAAGGATATTAAAGGTATAAGAAAGTACGTTTCCGTTGACGGTGGAATGACAGACAATATAAGACCCGCTCTATATCAAGCTAATTACGAAAGTGTTTTAGCTAATAAATGTGATCAACCAATTACAGATACAGTTACAATTTGCGGAAAGTGCTGTGAATCAGGAGATATACTAATAAAGGATGCACATCTTTCATTAGCTGAAAGAGGAGATATATTAGCCGTTTTTTCAACAGGAGCATACAATTACTCAATGGCAAGTAACTATAATAAAAATCCTATACCAGCCACAGTATTGGTTAAGGAAGGCAAATCAGAAATTATAGTAAAAAGACAGACATTTGAACATATGATAGCAAATGAAGTTATACCGGAATCTTTAATGTAAAAAGGAGAGTTTTATGAAATTTTACAAAATGCAGGGTGCAGGAAATGATTTTATAATTATTGATAATATGAAATTAAAAATTCCTGTAGAAAAATTATCTCAAATAGCAAAAAAAATTTGCCAGAGGAGAGTATCAATTGGTGCAGATGGATTAATGGTAATTGATTATCCTGATGGTGATACAGATTTTAAAATGCTTTTTTTTAACAGTGATGGCAGCGTAGGTGAAATGTGCGGCAATGGTGCAAGGTGCATTTCTCGTTATGCATATATGAACAACATAGCAGGGGAAAAGATGACCTTTGAAACAGGAGCAGGAATTGTTTATTCTGAAATTTTAGAAGGCCGCTTGGTTAAAGTTCTACTAAACAGTCCTGAAGTTATAAAACTTAATAATGATATTGAAATAGACGGGATAAATTATGAGTGTTCATATATTGAGTTAGGCAATCCCGGACTGCCTCATGCAGTAGTTAAATATAACCTCCAGCAGGCAGATGAAAACAAATTGCGTGAAGCAGGCAGAAAAATAAGATATTATGACGGCTTTCCTAAAGGCACCAATGTAAACTTCTTCCAGGTGCTTGATGAAAATACAGCATTAGTAAAAACATACGAGAGGGGGGTTGAAGATTTTACATTAGCTTGTGGTACAGGTTCAGCATCAACAGCGGTCGCTCTAATACTAAAAGGTTATTTGAAAGAAAATAATGCTAAAATTATAGTTGATGGTGGTGAGTTATTTATTGAAGTTGAAAAAACAGGCAATAAAATAAACAAATTATACCTTATAGGCGATACAAATGTAGTAGCAATAGGTAAAGTCATGGATGAAGATTTAATTACTCTGTAAAAATTTACGGCAAATTATGCGGTTCTTTTGCAAATCAAACAAAAGAACCGTTTTTTTTATTTTTGGTTTTTTGATTTTTGGTTATAATAAAATTAATTAAAAGAAGGGATGTAATTTATGGGTATTTCATTCGAAACCTTGCTAAATGAATTAATTGGAAAGGACTTTTTATTTGAAACTCCTTATGGAGAAAGATTATTAACATATGCAGATTTTACCGCATCTGCTAAAGGTCTATATTTTATTGAAAAATATTTGCTTGAATTACAGAAATCTTATGCAAATACACATACTGAAGATGACATGACCGGAGAAGTAATGACTAAAATATTACATAAATCGGAAGAAATAATCAAAAATTATTTAAATGGCGGTGAGAATTGTTTTGTAATACCTTCCGGTACAGGTGCAACAGGGGCAATAGAATGCTTGGCTAAAATATTGGGCATATATATCCCTCCTGTTTCAAAAAAAACAATAGATAAAATTACAAAAGATTATTTTAAAAGCGATAAAGGTATTGATGATATAATTAATGCAGAAGATTATTTAAAAAATGTTCCTGTTGTGTTTATGGGACCTTATGAGCACCATTCAAATATACTTATGTGGGAGGAAGGTATAGCAGAATTAGTAGAAATAGGTCTTAAGGCAGATGGAACTATTGATTTAGATGAGCTGAAATGTAAAATATCTGATAATAAATATAAGGACAGATTGAAGGTAGGTTCATTTTCTGCAGCATCAAATGTTACCGGAGTACTTACACCGGTGTATGAGATTGCAGAAATTCTTCATAAAAATAATGCTTATGCTTGCTTTGACTTTGCAGCTTGTGCTCCATATATAGAAATAAATATGAATAAAAGTGATATAGAATATTTTGATGCAATATATTTGGCTCCTCACAAGTTTATAGGAGGTCCCGGAACTTCGGGTTTATTGATAATTAATGAAAATATATATGATAATAATCTTCCCCCCACAGTATCCGGAGGTGGAACAGTCAGTTATGTAAGTCCATATGCCTATGACTATATACGCAATGTTGAATTAAGAGAAATGGCAGGTACACCTGGGATTCTTCAAATATTTAAGGCTGCATTAGTAATTGAACTGAAGGATTTGATAGGGTTAGAAAATATCGAAGCAAAGGAAAAGTATTATACTAAAAAAGTTCTTCAAAGATTAAAATTAATGGAAAATATCGAAATATTAGGTTCATTAGATGAGAATATCAGACTGCCTATATTTTCATTTAAAATAAAACACAAGGATAAATACATTCACCCTAAATTTGCTGCTAAACTGATAAATGATTTATTTGGAATACAAACAAGGGCAGGCTGTGCCTGTGCAGCTCCGTACGGACATAGATTATTGGATATCAGTGAAGAAACTTCTAATATTTTCAGGCATTTTATTAAAGAAGGAATTACATCCATAAAACCCGGATGGGTAAGATTTAATATACATTATATAATGAGCGAAGAAGAAGTAGATTTTATATGTGATGCAATTGAGTTTGTTGCACAATATGGATGTTTGTTTCTATCTGAATATGCATTGGATTTAAAATCAGGCAATTGGACACATAGGAACCACAATAAACCCCTTGGTATTGTTGAAAATTTTGGTGTTGAAGAAAGCTTAAAGTATATTGATAATATTAACAATACAAGTGCCAAAACCGCAGTTATATCTCCCAAAAAACAATATAAACAATATTTATTGGAAGCAAAAATTATTGCTGAACAATTAAAAGAAAAGGATTTAAATTTTAAATCCTTAGACAAAGAAAAATATCCTTCATGGTTTTATTATATAAATCTTACCTCAAAGCCCTAAATCCAATCAATTCAATATCCTTTGATATATGATCGGGTTTTTCGGGCTGATCCTTCATAAGCTCTGTAGATAAATACTTTTTGTTGTCATCAGCGAAAACAGTAATAATTACAGCATCCTTATTATTCAGTATATTTTGTGCCTTTATGGAGCCTATAAAGTTGGCACCGGATGAAATACCAACTCCAATACCTAACTCTAAAGCTAATTTTCTTGCCATGTGGATTGCATCACTATCATCAACACAAATTATATTATCCAACTGATTTAATTTTATAATTTCAGGAATCATTCCATCACCTATTCCATCAATTCTATGGGAACCTGAGACTGTTTTACCTTCTGACATTGCAGGTGATTGAGATGGCTCAAGGGGGAATGCCTTGCACTTAGGATATATTTCTTGTATAGCATATTTTATTCCCATTATAGTACCGCCGGTTCCAACGCCTGCCACAACACCATCCGGTTTTTTATTAAATTTATCAATTTGCGTTAAAATTTCATGACCAGTTGTATTATAATGAGCATCTATATTTAAAGAATTGGAAAACTGGTGTGGCAAAAATGCTTTGTTTTCATCTCCGAATTTATCTGCGGCTTCAACAGAACCTTTGAAGCCGCCATCTTCCTTTGAAACAAAGTGAATTTCTGCACCATAGCTGTCTAATAATTTTTTCCTTTCCTCGCTCATCCAGTCAGGCATAAAAATATGTACAGGATGCCCAAGATAGGCACCTATTGCTGAAAATGAAATGCCTGTGTTGCCGCTGGAAGCTTCTGCTATTATATCTCCTTTATTGATTAATCCGGCTTCATAGGAATTTTTCATGATATAGTAAGCAATTCTGTCCTTGATGCTGCCGGTGTAGCTATAATATTCTGCTTTAGCGTATACCTTCCTTTCAATTCCCTTATATTTTAATGAAATTTCAAGCATGGGAGTATTGTTTATCATTGCTGATAAATTATAAAATTTACTTAAATTCATTTCATACCTCCAAATCTCTCTTGATTATTATTATTAGTAAAGCTTGTGATATTATGAGAAAATATCATAAATTTGATGTTAGCCTTCAGAAAAAAATTCCCTTTAAACTTCGGTTGTTTGATGGTAAAATATACATAATGATTGTTGATAGCTAAAATGAAAGGAATTTTATTATGTCTGAATCACAGATTACTAAAAGGGCATTGGCTGATTCTATGAAAAAGTTGTTGTCAGAACATCCTATGAAAAAGATAAATATAAGTGATATAGTGGAAGGCTGCAATATGAACAGACAGAGTTTTTATTATCATTTTAAGGATAAGTATGATTTAGTCAACTGGATTTATTATACGGAATTTATAATTTCGATCAAAGACTTGAACATGCCTACATGGGAGATATTAGAGAGCATTTGCGAGTACTTTTATGAAAATAAAGCTTTTTATAAAAATGCTTTTGAAGTGAAGGGGCAAAATTCATTTTCGGAGTATTTCATTGAAGTTTTGCATTCAATTTTAACTGTCCAATTAACTGAAATATTTAAAAATAAAAAGAATGTAGATTTCTATGCTACATTCTATGCAGATGCTATCAGAATTGCAATTTCAAGATGGCTTATTGAGGGAGCAAAATTACCCCCTGAGAAATTCGTTGAATTATTGAGAAATGCTATTGAAGGTGTTGCCATGTATTTGTTGGAAGATTAATTTTCCACTTTAAAAATATCTTTTAAAGAACTTGTGTGTATGTTATATTTTGTTTTGTTTTCAAGATTATAATTACATATTTGGCCTACATTGTCAATTGCCAAAAAGCATGATTTATCAGAAATAATTTCGTTAATAAGTTTGATATCTCCATAAAAATCCATCATAAAGACCGGATTGTTTAAATTAAATCTTGATTTATATATATAATCATAAGTATTTTTTATTATTTTTTCGCTGCAATTCGGTTTTCGTATCATAATTAAAAGATTGGAATCTATCGAAAGTACCTTGCTTGGAATTCTGTCATTAATAACATTGATATAATTGCTGTTATCATAATAAAAACACCCTCCAAACAGGCACTTGTATTTTCTTAATAAACTTATATTATTACGGTCAGATTTATTAATGTCATCAATTGATACTAATAAGCATAAATTATGTATATTGCTTATTTTTTTTGTAAATTCTTCATTAATGATTGATGGACTAATAACTATGATAAATGCAGAATCATCATTATTCACCATAACAGGATATAAATCCATTAAAATATCATTTTTCTCTATAAAAAACATATAGCTGTATATTCCAAAACCTTTCCCGCATTTTATTATATGAGAAATTTCATCTGCAGTTAAATGATCGTTTTTTATTTCTTTGAAATCAAAAGTTAGGAGCCAAGGTATATTTATGCCATATTTATTTTCATTTTCTCTTATAATATTAGCACCGTAAGTAAAACTGTTGTAGCCAATGTTGATTCCTATGTTTGTAAGTGTTTCGTGATTAATATTTTTTACTAAATTTTCTATAATTATATAGTAACGGCTGTTTTCATTAGTAAGCATTTGATGAACCAATTCAAAAAAAGATTTTTGGAAGCGACCTGATGCAAAATACTCGCCTAAATCAAGCAAATTTCTCACACCTCTTTTAGGATTGTCTTGAATGTAGCGAATTCCATTTTCTACGGCCAATTTTATTATTGTATGAGTTAATTGATTTTCCACTCTACATCTCCCATTACTATTAATATATTAATGATATAACTTTATAAGTAATTTAAAAATAGACAAATTATAATAATGTCACAAAATAAGACAATTTTTCCATAATGTCATAATTTTTGACATATAAATTTATTGTCTAATGTAAGATTCAAAGTATAAGAATATAATATAAAGTGGGTTTAAAATTTAGAGGGAGGTTATATTTATGAGTGAAAAAAGTATATTTGAAAACTTGCAATCTTATGGTTTAAAAAAGACTCTTGCATATTTAGATGCCGACCCTGATAATAATATTCCTAAGATTTTGGATTGGGTAAAAAAGTTTGACAAGGATAGTGTAGTAGATAGGCAAATGAAGGCAATTGAACCTGTTTTGAGAAACAAGGACAGCAACTGGTATAAGCTTGTTAATAGTTTATATATAGATATTGACCCATCAGTGAGAAGAACACTTTTTGAAAATTTTATTATCAATGCAACAATTTTAGGAGGTAAGCGTCAGGAAAAGGCTAGACAACAAAATGGTTGCAACATACCTTGGGCTATTTTAATGGACCCTACATCTGCGTGTAACTTACACTGTACAGGATGTTGGGCAGCTGACTATGGAAATAAGATGAATATGGATTACGAAACATTAGACAGCATAATTGAGCAAGGTAAGAAATTAGGTACTTATATGTACATTTATTCCGGCGGAGAACCTTTAGTTCGCAAAGATGACATAATCAAATTATGTGAAAAGCATGATGACTGTGCATTTTTGGCGTTTACAAATGCAACGCTTATTGATGAGAAATTTGCTAATGAAATGCTTCGTGTAAAAAACTTTATACCTGCCATAAGTGTTGAAGGATTTGAGGAAGCAACAGATTCAAGAAGAGGTAAAGGCACTTATAAAGCAGTTGTAAAAGCAATGGATATTCTAAAAGAAAAGAAACTTCCATTTGGTATTTCCTGCTGTTATACAAGTGTAAATACTGAAATTATCGGAAGTGAAGAATATTTTGATGATATGATAGAAAAAGGAGCTAAATTTGCATGGTTCTTCACATACATGCCTATAGGAAATGATGCAGCACCTGAATTATTAGCTAATGCACAACAGCGAGAATACATGTATCATCAAATAAGAAAATTCAGAAGCACAAAGCCAATATTTACAATGGACTTTTGGAATGATGGTGAATATGTAAATGGATGCATTGCCGGAGGAAGAAATTACTTGCACATTAATGCTAACGGTGATATTGAGCCCTGTGCTTTCATACATTATTCAGACACAAATATACATGAAAGCACATTGATTGAAGCATATAAAAATCCATTATTTATGCAATACAAACAAAATCAACCATTTAATGAAAATCACTTAAGACCATGTCCTTTGTTGGATAATCCGGGACGTTTAACTAATATGGTGGAAAAATCCGGTGCTAAATCAACAGATATGAAAGATCCCGAAAATGTTCGTGATTTAAGTGAAAAATGTAGTAAAGTGGCAGAAAAATGGGCTCCTGTAGCAGATGAATTGTGGAGAGAAAGTCATGGATGCAGTGCATGTAGTAACTCTGCAAAATAAGAATAATTATTTACTAAGCTAATAAACATTATTTGTTTATTAGCATTTTTTTGTACGAACTAATCGTATATTTCTGAAGCATCACAGCATTATTTTATTCCACTTGTTAAATTTGCACGCAATGGGTATAATTAAGTAAAAAGGTAAAAAGAAGGATTTATATGAACATAAATATTCCAAAGGAAGTTGAAACTGCATTAAATATTTTACATAAAAATAGTTTTGAAGCATACATAGTGGGTGGTTGTGTAAGAGACAGCATTATGAGAAAGTCTCCTTCAGACTGGGATATTACAACATCTGCAAAACCTGAAGAAATAAGTTGTTGTTTTAAGGTATACCGAACTATTGAGACAGGTATAAAACATGGTACCATAACCGTAATTATAGATAAGATGCAAATTGAAATTACAACTTACAGAATTGACGGAAAATACAGTGACAACAGGCGGCCTGACAATGTTTTGTTTACAGATAATATTGAATTTGATTTAAAACGCAGGGATTTTACAATCAATGCCCTTGCTTATAATAAAAATGGAATAGTAGATTTATTTGGGGGAATTGAAGATATTCACAACAAAATAATAAGATGCGTGGGAAACCCTGATGAAAGATTTAATGAGGACGGTTTAAGAATTTTAAGGGCACTACGTTTTGCTTCAGTTTTAAACTTTAAAATTGAAAAAAATACTGCTGATAGTATTCATAAAAACAAAAATCTTTTAAGCAATATTTCTATGGAGCGTATTAATACAGAGTTTAACAAATTAATAATGGGAAGCAACTTCCAAAGAATAATTATGGAATACAGAGATGTAATCGAAGTTTTCATACCTGAACTTAGAAACTTTAATTATGAAGAACTGACATATAGATTTAAAGCCATGAAAAACTTGAACTCTTTAGTTTTAAGGCTATCTGTACTATTGTATAAAATTGAAGCACCGGATTGTATACTTATGAGATTAAAGTATGATAATTCAACAATTAAATCAGTAAAATTATTTACTTCTACCATAGATGAAAAAATATACCCTGATATTGTAAGTATTAAAAAGAGTTTACATAAAATTAATTATGTTAACCTTAATAATCTTGTTAAAATAAAAAAAGCATTATTTGAAAATGAACATGATGAATTGAAAAAAATTGAAGAAATCATGAATGAAATTATTGAAGCAAATCAGTGCTACAGCTTGAAAACATTAGCTGTCAGCGGCCAAGACCTCCTTGATGCAGGAATACCAAAAGGTAAAAATATAGGTAGAATTTTAAATTTAGTTTTAAATGAAGTTATTGAAGGGAAATTAGATAATGAAAAGAATAGTTTACTGAATTTTATTTATGTAAACAAAATACATTTATAAAACAATTAACTCAATTGTAGGTGGAAAGCTTATTATATAAATGTGGCGGTTATAACCGATAATTATACAAAAGAATTCATAAGGGGACTGAAAGTCCCCCAAAATTTATCTTGAATATCTCATATCATTGAATAAACCGTTTTGTTGTGTGCAAGAGGTGCTTAAGAAAGCAGTGACAATACCGATGAAGTATTCAGATTCTCTTCTGATATGATTAATAACAACTACTGCTGTAGGATTATTTTTAACTGCATCGCTGTCTCGTAACAGCATACCTAAGAAATCTACAAAAACTTGGCTTTGTCTTATAGATAAGTTAATGATATTGAAAATATCTTGCGTCATCTCAGGTGACATTGTATCATGGCAATTAACAGCAGCTTCCATGTACTGCACAATCCGTGCATGTGTAGCATTAAAAATTTCCTTATATTCTTCTAACTTTGTTACATATTCATCTTCTAAATCCGGTACAACCTCCATTATTACATCGGTATGCTCACTTTCCTGGTGTTTCCAAAACTGAGCCTCTTCTAAAGCTCTTAATATATTTTTATCTCCATAAAAAAATCTCATTACATATCCTCCAAAACAATTATTTATGATATTATACGCATGAGATTTTTTTATGTTATTATTAAGGTTTTATAATAACTTTAATGTTTTTCAATAATTGGTTCATAGACATCCTTAACCTTTACATCTTGCATTCCCTCATAAACAATTGCCTAATATTCAAAATTTACACTTGACGTTACAATAATTATAATGTTATAATTATTGTAACGTGTGGAGGTTATTATGGATAAAAAGAATATGATAGTAATTAAGTCAGATAAAGAGCTAAAAATAGTAATGTCACCTGTAAGACAAAGAATAATTCGATTAATGAGCAGAGAAGGAAAACCTGTTACAGCAAAGTATATTGCTGACAAATTGAATATTTCACCATCCTCGGCTCAGCATCACATCAAACAACTTGAGCAGGTAGGGATAATTGAATTTGATCACAATGAAATTATCAATGGTATAACAGCAAGATATATTAAATTATCTGAAAAGACCATTAGTATAGGTCAAGATATTAATGATGATTTATCATCAGAAAGGGATGTGTTGGCAAGAAGTATATTAAGTAATACTTATAGCGAGTATCGGAAGCTGTTAACTTCAAAAAGAAAGAAATTAATTGAAGAATATAATAAAGGAAACAAGATGGCGGATCAAATGTCAGGTGTTGTTCATTTGACCCAAGAAAAAGCAAATGAATTGTTTGATATTATGGATGATTTTATAAAAAAGCATTCAAAAGCATCAAAGGACACACATCCTTTCGAATATTTATTTTTAGCTTTAAGAGCTGACCTTTATGAAGGGGATGACCATGAGAGTTAAATTGTATTCCTTCATACTTATTCTGAATGCATTTACTGCAGGACTGATTGCCCCTGTATTAAGTTTATTATTAATTGATAAAGGAGCAACCTTAAGCAGTATATCTATTATTATGGGTATTTATTCTTTTACTGTTATAGTATTTGAATTACCTTCAGGAATAATGGCAGATTTAATAGGAAGAAAAAAGACATTTTGCTTATCACTGATCATGTCACTAATATATTCGGCAGTAATATTTTTTGGTAGAGGTTTCTTTGTTTTATGTTTAGGAATTTTCATATATGGCTTGAACAGAGCTATATCATCAGGATCTTTTGAAGCTTTGTTTATTGATTCTTATATTGATGAATTTGGAAAAGATAAATTGCATAATGTTACTACACGAATAAGTGTATTTGAAATTTTGGGGTTATCAGTAGGTGCTTTAACAGGGGGACTTCTTCCTGAAGTATCTAAGAATTATTTTCAAACATTAGGTGCATATGATTTAAATCTTATTGTGAGAATATTTTTTACTTTTATAGTTTTGGTGCTATCAATTATATTTATCACTGAATCAAAGGATTATATACAAGATAAGCAAATATCATTAAAACAACATATAAAAAACAGTTCAGATATAGTAATTAAAAATAAAAATATTATATGTATATTTATTTCAGTTTTTTCAAACGGTTTTTTTCTCAGCTCTTTAGAAACATATTGGCAGCCTCATTTTATTTCTTTAATGTCTAATGATAATTTGATGATGCTACTTGGTGTTATGTCATTTTTATATTTTGCAGCAAGTATGACCGGAAGTATTCTTTCAAATACAATTATAACTAAAATAAATATTAAAAAAATGTATTTAATGCTTAGAATAATACTTTTCTTATCTTTAATAATAATGGCATTGCAAACAAATATTTTTTCTTTTGCATTTTTTTATTCATTTATATATTTTATATTTGGAATGGCAAACATACCTGAGAGTGTTATAATTAATACTGAAATACCTAATGAGTTCAGAGCGTCCATACTGTCGGTTAATTCATTAATGTTGCAGTTTGGTGTAATGACAGGTTCACTAGTAAACAGTATTATTATAAATTATACAACAATTCCAAAGTTGTGGATAATCTCTTCAAGTTCTGTTTTAGTATCAATTTTAATAATATATAAAAAATTGTTATCTGCTCAATCGAAAGAAGTGCTTGTTTAAGACAATTATTTAATTTAATAATAAAAACTGGATACGGATATTTTTCTAAAAAAATGTTATTGACAAGCATCAAAATTAATGATAAACTCTCAAACAATAATACAAAAACAAAACCGATGAAGCGAAGATTAAACTATATGTGCACTTACAGAGAGTAGGGGTGGATGAGAGCCCTGCAGAACGCAGTATGGACAAATGGATCGCTGAGGGTGAGGTGAACGGGTAAAACTTAGTATCTGAAACGTGTGCTTACGTTACAAGGCAGAAAATGTGTTAGCATTTTTGTTAAAGTGGATTGATATTCAGTCAATTAAGGTGGTACCGCAGGAATTAGGCCTGTCCTTTTATTAAGGATGGGTTTTTTGTTTTTGTAAATAATAATACTGAGGAGAATAGATATGAAAAAGACAGTAACAATTATTATGGTTATGGCAATTATAGTTGCTATGTTAATAGGGTGTGGTGTAAAAGAAGAACCAAATGCAAATAATTCGGTAGATAGTAGCAGCAAAATTAAAATTGGAGTAATTCAGCCTGTGGAACATCCATCTTTAAATCAAATAAGAGAATATATAATAATTGGTTTAGAAGAGCAGGGATTAAAGGACAAGGTAGAAATAGTTTACAAAGATGCACAAGGAGATCCATCAAACATCAATACTATAATTTCACAATTTGTGGGAGATAAGATGGATGTAATAGTTCCTATAGGAACAACAGCTGCACAAAGTTCTGCTGCAGCAACTAAAGAAATCCCAATAATATTTGCAGCAGCAAGTTATCCTGTGGAAGCAGGTTTAGTTAAGGATGCAAATAAACCTGAAGCAAATGTAACAGGCGTGTCTGATGCAATAGATGTAAAGCAAATTTTTGATTTAGCTTTTGAATTAACACCGGATGTAAAAACTTTTGGTTTTATTTATAATTCTGGAGAAGAAAATTCAGTAACTGCAATCAATAAGGCAAAGGAATACTGTGATTTTAAAGGAATTAAATACGTTGAGTCAACCATAACGAATTCAAGTGAATTATTGCAGGCTTCTCAATCATTGATAGAAAAGGCTGATGCAATATTTACACCTACAGACAATACTGTAGCATCAGCAATGCCTGTATTGTCAGCAGAAGCACAAAAGGCGGGAATACCTGTTTATACAGGAGCGGATTCATTGGTAGCTGACGGAGGTTTTGCTACTGTGGGAGTTAACTATAAAGTGCTTGGCAGACAGGTAGCAGCTATGGTTAAAAAGGTTGTAGATGGTGAAAATATATCAAATATACCTGTTGAAACATTAAACGAATATGCAACTATAATTAATTCAACAACTGCGGATAAAATAGGTGTTAAAATATCGGAAGAACAATTGAAAGAATTTCAAATAGTAAAAT
>CAZCTI010000004.1:34085-43941 GCA_964501385.1 uncultured Clostridia bacterium | reverse complement strand
CATTTTTCCAAAATTATTTTTCTGTCGTAAGATGCGGCAACTTCAATAGCAAACAATAATTCATCCAAATTGTTAGCTTTGCTTATACCAACACTTGAGCCTAAATTAGCAGGCTTTACAATCAACGGGTACCCTATATTTTTTGCTTTCTCTAATATTTCCTGCTTTTTTTCTTCAAATTCACTTCTGTAAAACCAAGTATAATCAACAATGGGCAAATTGCTGCTTTGAAATACTTTTTTCATGATTACTTTATCCATTCCAACAGCAGAACTTAACACTGAGCCAAATGCAAATGGTACATTATTCATTTGGAAAAGACCCTGAAGGGCACCATCTTCAACATTTGTACCGTGTACAGCAGGAAATACTATATCAATTTCATATGTATCATATTTTCTGCCAAAAAAACCCACCTTAAGTTCAGGGTGAGGATATAAAATTAATTTCTCATTTTTAAATCCCGGCAAAATTTCATATGCATCTTCAAATTTTTTAGCTTTAAAATTGCTAATATTGTGGAGACTTTCACCAATTAGCCATTTACCGTCCTTTTGGATATAAATTATCTTAGGTTCATAAAGATTTCTATCAATATTCTCAAAAACTTGCATGCCTGTAATTATCGAAACTTCATGCTCAACTGTCTTTCCGCCTATAATAATACCTACAGATTTTTTCATGACTTCCTCCTAATTTAATATCAAATTATTTAAACCTCCACTTTTATAAGCGGTGGTTCAATTTTTCTTCAGTTGGGGTAAAATCCCCATCTGAAACCTCGATGTTCAACTTTAGCAAAACTTAGTTTATTTTTCGTCATATGTGTCAGGTAAATCATTTTCAAAAAGAACCACATCATTAACTTTTGTCAATGTTTTTAATATTTCTGTTGCTTCGTTTAATGAATTAACCACATACAAATTATCATCGTCAAAATTATGCTTTTTAATTCCTTCGTATATTGGCTTGGTTCGTTTTTTTCCAACTAATATCACAGCATCACAAACACTTGCAATATTTTCTCCGAATTTAAAGTTTTCTGTTTCTTCTAAATTCCCTAATTCAATCATTCCCGGAGTAACTATTATTTTCCTCCTGTCTGTAAATGAATTTAATACTTCTAATGCAGCTTTTGCACCGTCAGGATTAGAATTAAATGCATCGTCTATAACAAGTACCCCTGTTCCATGGTCAATAAGCTTTAGCCTGTGTTCTACTGCTTCCAATTTGGAAATTCCATTTGCAATTTCCTCCAAGGATAGACCTAAAACTGAGGCTGCTGCTGCTCCTGCCAAAATATTAAGTATATTATGCTTTCCTAAAAGCTTGGTTGTACATTCAATTGTTCCTTGGCTGTTTATACATAAAGAAAATGATGACCCATTGCTGTCAACTTTTATATTGGTAGCAAATACATCTGTTTCTTCAATATTTTCAATTCCGTAAAGTAGTTTTTCCTTAAAAGTTTTGTCAGCTAATTTTTTAACATGTTCATTATCATAATTAAATATTGCAACACCATCATCGGGTAAGCTTTCTATAAGCTCATACTTGGTTCTCATAATATTGTCAATTGATTTAAATGTTTCTAAATGACAGGGCCCTATTGATGTAAGAATTCCTATCTTAGGATTAGTAAGAGCTGCTACTTCTGCAATATCACCAATTTTTGTTGCACCAAGTTCTGCTATAAAAACTTCATGCACATCACTTAGTTCATTATTAATAATTTTGCTTAAGCCCATAGGTGTATTATAGCTTTCCGGAGTGTTTAATACATTATATTTTTCCTTTATTATAGTTGTTGCTACAAACTTTGTGCTTGTTTTTCCGTAACTTCCGGTAATACCTACTGAAATTAAGCCGCCTTCCATATTTTTTATTTTATTGGATGCAGATAAGTAAAATTTTTTGTTAATATTATTTTCAATAGGCATTGCAATGTAATTTGCTACATAAATGTAATAGGATGAAAAATAATAAATAATAGTTAGTATTCCTGCAAAAACAGGCATATACCTGATTAAATCTTTTGAAACAGCTTGAATAACCCATATAGTTATCAACAGGTCTAATAAAACCAAAGCCAATGAAATTCCATACAATCGTTTAGCTCTATTAGTAAAAACTAAAGGCTTCTTTGAATCTTCCTTTGACATGAAATTTAGAACTAAAAAAATTAAGGTTACAGCTGCATAGGCTGCCAAAGCATATATTGGTACTCTATTACCTAAAGTAGTCAATATTAAAATTACTGAAAATACTATTAAAGAAGTTACATAAATTTTATCGTCTTTTGAGTGTATTTTGTTTTTGTTATTCTCAACCCAATTCATGTATTTGTCACTGCTGTAGCCTTCTAATTGAATTATATGAAGACTTTGTTTTAATTTTAGCCCACATGAAGCTAACCAAAATATTATGTATAGAAATACTATAAAATACATTATCTCACTCCTAAAAATCATCTTTTAAAAATACATTTATAACTGCCCTAAACTGGTCATAATTATCAATATATGAATAATGACCTGCTCCTTTTAATATTACAAGACCGCTGTCGGGGATATTTTGCTCCATTATCTTTCCCATATAGACAGGAGTATCCTCATCATTTTCACCCCATATTAACAATGTAGGTACATTTATCAGCATTAACTGTTCTAACAAATTATCATTAATAACCTTAACCATTGTTTGACGCATAATTCCATCAGCATCTCTGTAATCACGAGAGCCGTATTTTTTATAAAACTTATCTATTTTTTCTTCTTTATTTTGTGCAGGTATTAATAAATAAATTCTTTTTAGTAATTTAAACCAATATACTTTTATGTAATATTTCGCTGTTCTTTTGGGAATTAATCCGGCACTGTCTATTAGTATCAGTTTTTCAGTCATATAATACTTGCTAGATAGTATAATTGATATTCTTCCCCCATGTGAATGACCAAATATTATTGAAACCCTTATATTTAGCTTTTCAATAAATTTATATATGCATTCTGCATAATCATATGAATTCCATGGAATTTTTGGAATATCACTTTCACCGAAACCAGGCAAATCAACTATTATAACTCTGAAATTATCCTTTAATACATTAAAAACAGGCATCATAGTTTGTATGCTGCCGCCCCAGCCATGGAGCAACAAAACTATTTTACCTTCACCCTCATCTATGTAGTTGATACTTATTCCATCAATATCAATTTTCATACCTAACCCCCATATTGTCATCCTTCGGGCTAAAGCCCTCAGAATTATCATGTGTTAGCACACCACGGTAAACGAATATTGTCCGCTTTGTCATCCTGAGTGCAACGAAGGATCTCATATTTTAAATTCTGAGATTCTTCACCTACGGTTCAGAATGACACACTGCTTCGCAGTTTATTCATAGCAATGACACTGAATCGCAGTTTATTCATAGCAATGACGAGGGCTTCGCCCTCGATATTATATCTATTTAATACTATTATATGTCAATTTATAGAAATGATTATACCATCTATATTGTCCGTCTGCAAGAAAAAAGACCTCTCAGCGAGAAGTCTTAAATAATATTTATTTTAAAAAAACATTGATAATATTCCGTCTCCAATTAATGGACCAAATACTAATGATACAACAGTAATTAATTTTATTAAAATGTTTATTGAAGGACCTGAAGTATCTTTGAATGGGTCTCCTACTGTATCTCCAACTACTGCTGCTTTGTGAGCTGTGCTGCCTTTGCCACCATGATTTCCGCCTTCAATATATTTCTTTGCATTGTCCCATGCACCACCTGCATTTGACATAAATATAGCCATAAGAACACCTGTTACCAAAGCACCTGCCTGTAATCCTCCAAGAGCTTCCTTACCTAATAAAAACCCTACTATCAAAGGAACTACAACTGCTAAAAGTCCCGGAACAATCATTTCCTTTAATGCAGCTTGAGTTGAAATATCAACACATCTTCTATAGTCAGGTTTATCTTTTCCTTCCATTATACCGGGCATTTCTCTAAATTGTCTTCTTACTTCTTCAATCATTGAGAAAGCAGCTTTACCAACAGCACTCATTGTAATTGCAGAGAATAAAAATGGTAGCATGCCGCCTATAAATACACCTGCTATTACTGTTGGCTCTGTTAAGCTTATACTGTCAATATCTGTAACCATAGTGTATGATGCGAATAGTGCCAAAGCTGTCAAAGCAGCTGAACCGATGGCAAATCCCTTACCTATTGCAGCAGTTGTATTACCAACTGAGTCTAATTTATCTGTAATTTCTCTTACTTCATGAGGCAATTCGCACATTTCGGCAATACCTCCAGCATTGTCTGATATTGGTCCGTAAGCATCAACTGCTACTGTCATACCTGCAGTTGACAACATACCAATTGCTGCTAAAGCAATACCAAACAAACCATCACTATAACTGATACCGTTTGGAGTATAACCTGCTATTGTGTATGCTCCAATAATACCAACTGCTAAAACTATTATGGGGTAAGCAGTTGAACGCATACCAACAGACAAACCGCTGATAATTGTTGTTGCTGCTCCTGTTTCTGATTGGTCAGCAATTTCTTTAACATATTTATATTCATCTGAAGTATATATTTCAGTAATTTTAGCAATTATTAAACCTACTGCTGAGCCAAATACAATTGCCCAGAATGGAAGCAAGCTTTTAAGTATTGAATTGCTTAAGAAAAATGCAACTGCCATAACTATGAATGAGGAAGCATATGTGCCCATATTTAAAGCTTTTTGAGGATTTGAACCTTCTTTTCCCCTTACAAACAATGTTCCTAATATAGAAGCTAAAATACCTACAGCTGAAATTAACAATGCAAATAAAACACCTTCTGAACCGTCAAAACCTGTTCTTCCCTTGTAAGCAAGAACTCCTAATGTAATTGCTGAAACAATGGCTCCTACATAGGATTCAAACAAGTCTGCTCCCATTCCTGCTACGTCACCAACATTGTCTCCAACATTATCTGCAATAACTGCAGGGTTTCTTGGATCATCTTCAGGTATTCCTGATTCAACTTTACCAACTAAGTCTGCTCCAACGTCAGCAGCTTTTGTATATATACCACCGCCAACACGTGCAAATAATGCTATAGAAGATGCACCCAAACTAAATCCTGTTACAATGTTCGCATCTCTAAAAATCATCCAAAATACACCTGTTCCTAAGAGACCAAGACCTACAACTGTCATTCCCATTACTGAACCGCCTGAAAATGCAATATCAAGAGCTCTGTTCATACCTGATGTCATTGCAGCATTTGCAGTTCTTACATTAGCTTTTGTTGCTACCGTCATACCAAAATATCCTGCAAGTGCACTACATAAAGCTCCCATAGCAAATGCTGTTGCAGTTGGCCAATTAATTGCAAATCCTAAAATAAAAAACATTACTATTGCGAAAATCCCAACTGACTTATATTGTCTTGCAAGAAATGCCATAGCACCTTCATGTATGTATGAAGCTATTTCCTGCATTCTTTCATTACCGGGCAATGCTTTGCTTATACCTGATGCTTTATAGAAAGCAAACAACAATGCCAAAACTCCCACTATAGGAGCTATTATTAAAATATCCATTTATTTCTTTCCTCCATAGTAATTTTATAATTTACAGTTTAGCAGTATTAACTGCCGATAAACATTAAAATATATTCTAACATTATTAAACATTAGAATAATTTAATTAACATTATTCCCAAAAAATAACAAATTATTACTGAATTGCCACTAATATTAACGAAGCAATTACAAATATAATTGCTGATATAGTTGTAGCTTTTTCTAATTTTCCTTCGAAACTTCTTCCTTTATTTTTACCCCAAATAGACTCGGCTCCACCTGCAATTTCACCTGACATTCCGGCCGATTTACCTGATTGAAGCAAAATACTTGCAATTAATATTAAGCTTGCGATTATCAAAAGAATTCTTACTACTACTTCCACTATAACACCTCCTGCCTATCCATCTGCATAACATTAGAATTATAACATCAAAAATAAATGAAATCAATATATTTTTTAACAATTACACAACTATTGGAGAACCTGGTAGGTCATTCACAACAATTATGACTTGACCCAATTTCTTCGACCGTTGGGGAGGAAGAAATTGCAGGTAAGTCAAACATAATGAGTCCAGATTACCTAACCTATGTTATCCTACTGTGCTTATCATTTAATATTGTAGAATACTTCCAATCCATTATATTGTGCAGTGTCTCCTAAGTTGTCTTCCAACCTTAATAGCTGATTATATTTAGCAACCCTATCCATTCTTGATGGAGCCCCTGTTTTTATTTGTCCTGCATTAACTGCAATTACTAAATCTGCTATGATTGAATCATCAGTTTCTCCTGAGCGATGTGATACAACAGCTGTATAACCTGCTCTTTTCGCCATTTCTATAGTATCTAATGTTTCTGTAATCGTTCCAATTTGATTTAATTTTATTAAAACAGAATTTGCAACATTTAATTCAATACCTTTTTTCAACCTTGCTGTATTTGTTACGAACAAATCGTCTCCCATAATCTGAACCTTGTCACCTAATCTTTCAGTAAGCATTTTCCAGCCTTCCCAGTCCTCTTCATTCATACCGTCTTCAATTGATATTATGGGATACTTATTTACCAAGTCTGCATAATAGTCAACCATTTCTACTTGTGTAAACTTTCTACCTTCACCCTCTAAAGTATATATTTTTGTTTCAGGATCAAATAATTCTGTAGCAGCAACATCAAGAGCTAACATAACATCTTTTCCGGGAATATAACCAGCTTTTTCTATTGCTTCAACTATTGTTACCAAAGCTTCTTCATTTGATGATAAATTTGGTGCAAAACCTCCTTCATCTCCAACAGCTGTATTTAATCCTCTTTTCTTTAAAACGCTTTTTAAATTATGGAATATTTCAGCTCCAATTCTTAATGCTTCTTTAAAACTTTCGGCTCCCACAGGCATAATCATAAATTCCTGAATATCCACATTGTTGTCAGCATGCTGGCCGCCGTTTAAAATATTCATCATCGGCACAGGCAATACTTTGCCGTTCACTCCTCCGAGATATTGATATAAAGGTAATCCCAACGTATCAGCAGCAGCTTTTGCACAGGCCATGGATACTCCTAAAATTGCATTTGCACCTAATTTGCCTTTGTTATGGGTTCCGTCAAGTTCAATTAAAAGTTTATCAATTTCTTTTTGATTTAAGGAATCTCTTCCTATTAATTCAGGTGCAATAATATTGTTAACATTATCAACTGCAGTTAACACTCCTTTGCCTAAATATCTATTTTTATCGCCATCTCTAAGCTCTACTGCTTCAAAGGCACCTGTTGAAGCTCCGGAGGGTACCCCGGCTCTTCCGTATCCGCCGCTTTCTGTCCAAACTTCAACCTCAATTGTGGGATTTGCTCTTGAATCTAATATTTCTCTTGCATATACATCTGATATTATTGTCATGATTATCTCCTTTATTTATTATTAACTATTAAACTATTTCCTGTCATTTCTACAGGTTTTTTAAGTCCCATAAGCTCAAGCATGGTGGGTGCAACATCAGCCAAAATTCCTTCTTTTAATTTAAATTTTTTGTTATCTACAACTATAAAAGGTACTCTGTTAGTAGAATGAGAAGTTATTTTGTCAAGAGTTTCTCTGTCAAACATTTCCTCACAATTACCGTGATCTGATGTTATTATTGCCGTTCCCTCAATTCTGATTATGTAGTTTACAATTTCACCCAAGCATTTATCAACAGCTTCCACAGCCTTTATTGCTGCTTCTATATCTCCTGTATGTCCAACCATATCAGGATTTGCAAAATTAATTATCATTACCTGATATATATCTTTTTCCAACTGCTCCATAATCATTTTTTTAAGCTCAAAGGCACTCATTTCAGGTTTTAAATCATAAGTTGGAACATCTGGTGAAGGTATTAAAATTCTAACCTCATTTTTAAAAGGCTCCTCTATTTCACCGTTGAAAAAGTAAGTAACATGGGCATACTTTTCTGTTTCCGCAGCTCTTAATTGTTTTATGTCAAGACTGCTTAAATATTCACCCAAAGTTTTTTGCACAAAATTTGGTTTATATGCAATTTCTACATTTTCAATAGTTTTATCATACAAAGTCATACATACGTATTTTACATTTACTTTTTTTCTTTCAAAATAAGAAAAATCATCGTCAACAAATGCTCTTGTTATTTCTCGTGCTCTATCAGGCCTAAAGTTAAAGAAAATAATTGCGTCATTGTCCTTTATTGTTCCAAGGTTACCATTTTCATTTTCTATCAACAAAGGTTTAATAAATTCATCAGTGACCCCATTTAAATAGGATGTTTTTATTGCTTCAACAGGATCTTTGAATATCTCACCTTCTCCTTTAGTTAAAGCATTGTATGCCAATTCAACTCTATCCCACTGTCTGTTTCTATCCATAGCATAGTATCTTCCCATAATAGTAGAAATGTGACCTACCCCGATTTTTCTTATTTTTTGATTTAATTCTTTTATGTAATTAGGGCTGCTGGTAGGGCTAACATCACGACCATCAGTGATACAATGTATTTGAACATCACTTAAATCATTATTTTTCGCTAATTCAATCAGGCTGTACAAATGAGTATTGTGACTGTGCACTCCTCCATCAGATAAAAGACCTATTAAATGAAGCGTTGAATTGTTGTTTTTTGCATGTTTTATAGCATTTAACAAAGATTCATTTCCATCGAACTCTCCATTTTCAATGGACATAGTTATTCTGGTTAAATCCTGATAAACAATTCTGCCGGCTCCGATGTTTAAATGGCCTACTTCTGAATTACCCATTTGACCTTTCGGCAAACCAACATCATAGCCACTGGTAGATAAAGTTGTATTTGGATATCTTCTCATTAGCACATCAAAATTAGGAGTTTTTGCTCTCTTAATAGCATTTCCTTCATAATCCGGCCCTATACCCCATCCGTCAAGAATAATCAATGCAGTTACTTTATTCATAGCTTACCTTTCTACTTTTTGTAATTTACAATTTTTATGAATTCATCAGCATTTAAGCTTGCGCCTCCCACTAATGCACCATCTATATCTGATTGACCCATTATATCACTTATATTGGATGCTTTAACGCTGCCACCATATTGAATAATCATATTATCAGCATATTCTTTTGTAAAAATATTTCCTAAAATTGACCTTATAAGTGATGACATTTCATTGGCCTGCTCATTAGTAGCAGTTCTTCCTGTTCCTATAGCCCAAATAGGTTCATAAGCAACAACTATATTTAATAAGTCATATCCATTTATACCATCTAAATCAATTATTAATTGATTCTTTACTGTTTCCTTTTCTTTACCTGTTTCTCTTTGCTCTAAAGATTCCCCAACGCAAAGAATTGCCTTAAGTCCGTTTTTTATAGCAGCTTTAATTTTTTTATTTATAATTTGATCTGTTTCACCAAAATGCTGTCTTCTTTCAGAATGCCCGATTATTACATATTCAACACCCATACTTTTTAGCATGGATGGTGATACTTCACCCGTAAATGCACCACTGTCTTCAAAATGCATATTTTGAGCACCTACTTTTATTGATGAGTTTTTTAGTTCATTTATTATTGCAAATATAGATGTAAAAGGAGGACAAATCAAGACGTCAACATCATCATCCAACTGAGAAGATTTTAAAATTTTTGTCAGTTCAAGACTTTCGTTCACATCTTTATTCATTTTCCAATTACCTGCTATTAATGTCTTTCTCATTTTACCTCCTTCACTAACAGGGACAGGTGTGTTCCCCAAGTACGGGGACAT
>CAZCTI010000004.1:15592-33985 GCA_964501385.1 uncultured Clostridia bacterium | reverse complement strand
TTATTTATTATCTACCGCCTCTATTCCGGGTAATATTTTACCTTCCAAAAATTCCAGCGAAGCTCCGCCTCCTGTTGAAATATGAGTAATATAATCTGCTAAACCTATTTTTTCAACTGCAGCTGCACTGTCTCCTCCACCGATTACAGATATGGCGTCCTTATTGTCTGCCATTGCTTTTGCAATAGAATTTGTTCCATTAGCAAAGTTATCCATTTCAAAAACACCTAATGGTCCATTCCATATTATTGTTTTTGAATTCTTTATTACATCAATAAATAATTCAATAGTTTTTTCCCCTATATCAAGACCCATATATTCATCAGGAATATTTTTAGCATCAACTGTGAAAAATTCAGTATTATTTTTGAATTCTTTTGCAACAACTGTATCTATAGGTAATAATAATTGTACATTGCGAGATTTAGCTTTTTCAATTAAATTTTTTGCTAAATCTTGCTTATCTTCTTCTAAAAGAGAGTTTCCAATATTATATCCTTCTGCTTTAAGGAAAGTATACATCATACCTCCCCCAATTAAAATATTATCTGCAATATTTAACAAATTTTCTATAACTGCTATTTTATCAGAAACCTTAGCTCCACCTAAAATAGCTGTAAGTGGTCTTTTAGGATCTTTTAATGCATTTCCCATTATCTCTACTTCTTTCTCCACCAAAAAACCAAGTGCAGAAGGAAGATATTCACATATACCTACGTTTGAAGAATGAGCCCTGTGAGCCGTTCCAAACGCATCATTTACATATAAATCACCAAGAGATGCCAAATCCTTTGCAAAATCTCCCTTATTTTTAGTTTCTTCCTTTCTGAAACGAGTATTTTGCAATAACATTATATCGCCTGTCTTAAGAGCTGTGACATCTCTTTTCACTTTGTCATCAACTACTAAGTCGCAATCTTCAAATATAATGTCCTTGTTTAATAGAGAGCTTAGTCGTTGTGCTACAGGATAGAGGGAATATTTCTTATCCGGTGCACCCTCAGGTCTCCCGAGATGAGACATCAAAATAACAGCTGCTCCATTGTCCAAAAGATAATTTATTGTTGGGAGAGAACTTACTATTCTTATATCATCTGTTATATTTCCTTCCTTGTCTAACGGAACATTAAAATCACATCTTACTAATACTCTTTTATTTTGCAGGCTTAAATCTTTCATTGTTTTTTTATTCATAAAAAACCTCCATTAGCAATAGTAGAGCAATTGGAGAACCATAGTTTTCCAATTGCTGTGCAATCGTTCAGTTATTGCTATTTCATTGCTCCCCAATATTTTGCAACTCTTACCAATTGATGAGTGAAGGACATTTCATTGTCATACCATGCAATTAATTTTACCAACTGCTTCCCGTCAGCTTCAATAATTTGAGTGGATAATCCATCAAATATACATGCATAAGAACTTCCTATGACATCGCTTGATACTATTGGATCCTCTGTGTATGCCAATGTTTCATTGGCAGCATTTTTTATTGCTTGGTTTACTTCTTCAACAGTTACATTTCTGCCAAGTTCAACTGTTAAATCTACAACTGAACCTGTTATTGTAGGAACACGAAGAGCTATGCCGTCAAGTCTTCCTTTTAATTCAGGTAGTACTACTCCCACTGTTTTAGCTGCTCCCGTTGATGCAGGAACAATATTTGCTGCTGCTGCACGTCCTCTTCTTGCTCTTATACCGCTTTTGTGTGAGTTATCATGAATGTTTTGGTCATTTGTATATGCATGAACAGTAGTCATTAGTCCTTTAACTATTCCAAATTCATCATTTAATACTTTTGCTAAGGGAGCTAAGCAATTTGTTGTGCATGATGCTGCAGACACAACAGTTTCTGTACCATCAAGAATATTGTGGTTTACATTATAAACAACAGTTTTCAATTCTCCCTTTCCTGGTGCTGATAGGAGTACTTTCTTTGCTCCTGCTTTAATGTGTGCTTCTGCTTTTTCTCTTTCGTTAAATTTACCTGTACAGTCAATTACTAAGTCTATGTCTAATTCCTTCCAGTTGCAATTTTCAGGTTCTTTTACTCTTGATGTAATTATTTCTTTTCCATCAACATATATAATATTGTCCTTGTAAGTAATTTTATCAGTCATGAAATTGCCGTGTGCAGTATCATACTTTAATAAATATGTCAATGTTTCTGCATCAGAATTAGTGTTGATTGCAACAACCTGAAAATTTTCATCTTTAGCCATCAGCCTCAATGCCAATCTTCCAATTCTTCCAAATCCGTTAATCGCTACTTTTACCATATTATCCTCCATAAATTTAATATATATTTTTGAGTATCGAAAGCAAATGCATAGCAATTGCCTCACATCACTCCAACAAGGTGGGTGATTATTACACATTAATTGTTTAATAATAGGTATCCGCTGCTTAAGAAGTAGGGGATAACTTCACCTCGTTATAATTCTAATATCCTTTTTGCGGCAGCTTCATCTGTCACAAGGATAAAATTATTACTAAACTTTGATACGGCATAAATTGCTTCAGCTTTTGAGCTGCCTGCTGCAACTCCAATTGCATTATTAATTTTACTGAAATTATCAAGTGTAATTCCAACAGAATTATTCTGCATTTTTACATTACCCAAATTATCAAAGTAATAACCAAAAGCTTCAGCAGTTAAATTTTCATTTTCTATTTTTTCAAATACTTTTTTTTCAGATTTCCTTCTTATTGCCATATCCTTAGCATTTCCTATTCCGAAAACCAACAAATTTATTTTTTTTATATCATCCAAAACATCACTTATCAACTTATTGTTCTTCAAAACAGACATTGAATATTCATCTAAGTTATCAGGAATATGGAGAAGTTTGTATGAAGCTTCTAACTTTTCAGCTAAATTTGCAGCAATAGTATTTGCTTGTATTTCAAGTTCTTCACTTAGTCCTCCCCTTGCAGGCAAAACTAATAGATTTTTTATTCCTTTTTTTCTTTTCATCTGTTTTACCAGGTTAGCCATTGTAGTACCGCCGGTAATACCTAATATTGTATCATTTTTCAAGTTTTCTAACACAATTTCCGCTGCCCTTTTACCTAATTCATTAAAAGAAAAATTATCAATTTCTGAATCTCCCGAAACTACAGCAACTCGTTTTAAATTAAGCTTTTCCATAAGTTTTATTTCTATATCAGATAAATTTTTTATGTAATAAAAAGTACTGTGAATATCAGATAATGTCTTTTGTCCTTCTTCAGTTAATTCAACACCTGAAGAATTAATGCGGATTAAATTAATTTCTTTTAACCTATCAATTTCGGTACGAACAGTTCTTTCTGAAATTCCTAACTTAGTTGATAAAAACCTTCTTCCGGCAGGCTGAAAAATACTGATTACTTTCATAATCTCATATCTTTTCATCAACAGTTCCACTATTTCCGGAACCACTTTTTTTTGTATTTCAAAAATATTATTAATATCCATAATACCTCCGGGCTGTTTATCGTCCCTGAAATTCATCTTATGTCCCTGTCTTAATTCTATCATACTAATATTAAATTGCAAGAGTAAATTAAATAATTTTTGGAATTTATTAAAGATTTGATTTAAGAAGTATTTTATTTTAAAGAAGTGCTTATATTAGAATTATAACATACTAAATAAATATTGTATATCATTTTATATGTATTTTTTGTAACAATTGTACGATTCCTACGATATATATATTAATATATGTAGTGAAATGCAACAAAAAGTCATGAAAAAATGTCATTCTGAGTGGTAGCGAAGGATCTCATGGTACGGGATGTTCCGCAATGAGATTCTTCAGACAATGCCTTCTAAATGACATTTAATATCTTCTCCTCATGGATGATGATGGTATTCTCATTTCATCCCTGTATTTCGCTACAGTCCTTCTTGAAATGTTTATACCCTCTTCATTTAACTTTTCGGCTATTTTTTGATCGCTTAATGGTTTTTGAGAGTTTTCTGAATCTATTAGTTTTTGTATTGTATTTTTAACGCTTGTGGAGGATACCCCGCTTCCATCAGCCTCACTTAAGCTGCTTGCAAAAAAGTATTTTAGCTCATACAGCCCTCTTGGTGTTTGGACATATTTACCGTTGGTTGCTCTGCTGACTGTTGATTCATGCACTCCAATATCATCTGCTACATCCTTTAGTACTAAAGGCTTTAAAGCTGACTTACCTTCATCAAAAAATTTACGCTGATATTTTAGAATTGATTCGACAACTTTATACAAAGTCATTCTTCTCTGCTCAATACTTCTAATCAACCACATTGATGAATTCAATTTATCCGATAAAAATTTACTTGCTTCCTTATCATTTAAACCATTTACCATATTTTTATAATAGTTGCTTATGGTAAGGGTAGGCAAGTAGCTATCATTAACTATAATTATATATTCATCATTAATTTTTTCTATTGTTACATCAGGAACTATGTACCTAATATTGTCACTGTCTACTATGAATCCTCTTGAAGGTTTTGGTTCAAGCATTTTTATAATATCGCAAATACTTTGTACCCTGTTAACTGATATATGAAGATCCTTTGCTATTTTTTGTATTTTGTTAGTAGCAATTTCTTCAAGATAATTTTCAGCAATTATATATGCATTTTTGTCCTGAATTCCTTTTTCTCTAAGCTGTATCATGAGGCATTCACTTAAACTCCGAGCTGCAACACCTACCGGGTCAAAAGTTTGAATAAGTCTTAGAACTCTTTCAACTTCTACCACATCTTCATTTATTAATAAACTTATGTCTTGAAGAGAACAACTCAAATAACCTTTGTTGTCCAATGATTCAATTATGAATTCGCCAATACGCTTTTCCTTGTTTGATTTTACAGTCATACCTAACTGTATCATCAAGTGATCCTTTAAGGATAATTTTTTAGAAGTGTAGCTTTCAAATGATTGCTTGCTTTCATTGTCTGTATTTTTCTCATATGCTTTATAACTTAAATCATCATACTTTTCTGCTAATTCTGTCCAGTCAACCTCATCCTTTTCTTTACTCTCCGTTATATGCTCATCGTTTGAAGAGGACTCATCACTTTTGTTATCTACAGATTCCAAAAAAGGATTAACTTCCAATTGTTTGTTAATATAATCTGTTAATTCCACATTGTTAAATTGTAATATTTGTATGGCTTGCCTTAGTTCCGGCGTCATAATAAGCTTTTGAGTTTGAGAAAGATTTAATTCAAAGCCCATTTTCATGATTTATCACTCCTCACAAATATATTATATCAAAAAAATAGAATTTTTCAACAAAATAATAAATGGTAATAAAAATCAATATTAAAACAAAAAATCTTCATCTAAAAATATCATAAATGAAGATTTTTCTCTCCCTTAGGTCGGAAAAACATATTCGGGGACATCCCTCTCTACAGAGTCTAACCCGATAGTAGAGGTGTGTCCCCATTCCTTTAAAAAATGGGGTTAGGGCATCAGCAGTCTATTTGTTCTTTTGCAATATAGTTATTATCTGCCAGTATTTTTAAAGCAATATTTGTTTTAGCTTCGCTTACCAAAATTATTGGTCCTGTGCATCCCATGCCGCTTTCAGCATAAACACTGTTTTTCCACAATAATTTAACTGCATCTTCCAAGTCCATTATTTCAATGCCTGAAATTTGAGAAATAACTACTTCTTTTTCAGGTGCAACAACTTCATTAACTTCTTCCTGAGGTTTTTTTGATGCTTTTATTTCTGCTAAAATGGAATCTAATCCCGCCTTTTTAGCATTTTCAAATTCTTTTTTAGCTATTTGTAAACAATTCCCCTTAATTAAATCTCCTGCATATTTTATAGCTCCATCAATTAAAGGAGCTCCCGATGCTCTTGAAATAATAAGTATAAGCTTATTGAAATTTTCTCCGATTCCAGGTCCGTAACCATAACCTAATGATTCATAGCTTCCCCCCGTAGTGTAGGAAGAGAATATTTTAATCATTAAATTTCCGGTTAGAGAGTCCATAACCATTACATCACAGGAACCTGTCAGTAAGTCGTTTCCTCTCATAACAGCTCCGCCGTCTGCCCTGTTAGAAGAAGCAAATTGTATATCATAGCCCTTATTTTTAAGCTTATTCAATGCAATTTCAGTTTGTCTGGCTCCATCTATGTTTAATATTCCAACAGTAGGATTTTTAATTCCGCAGGCTTTAGCAGTAATTATCCCATAAATAGCATTCTTAACCATTCCTTCAACTTTATCGGTGGAAGAAGTTCCTGTTGTAGTAGCAATAAACATTTCACGGCCTTTGCCCGGTGAAATAATTCTTCCTACAGTTGACACGCCAATTGGAAACGGATAATGCATTGTAACAGCAGCATCAACATCCCCTGAATCCAATAATTCTTCCATTTTTTTATGAGCATCGTCTTCTGACTTTACTACTTCACAATTAACACCTTCATAAGCTTTTGTTGTTATAACTGTAGGTTCAATACCAAATTTTGCAGCACTTACACAAGCTTTAACCACTTCGTCTTCTCCGTGTTCGCTTCCTAAAGCAGTTACTAAAACTTTCGGTTTATTACCATATTCTCCACTTATTAATGTATCTGCCAATTGGTTGAAAACTTTGCCTATGGTCTGTTTTACTAATTTTTCAGACATATCTTCACTCCTGTTCACTTAACAGATTTGAAGCGAAATCTTTTAATGCATTAGCAATTAAATTCTTTATCTGTTCTTCTGAAATTGCTGTCTTTTCCTTGCCTCCTTTATTTGCTTCAATAATAAAGGATACTCCATCAAATAAATTAGTCATTCTTCCAAGGAATAAGCTTCCCTTGCCCACTATCATAGCATTTTTAATTTTACCTGAAAGTATATCTTCCCTGCAGAAACCAAGGTATGGTACTCCTGAAGGTATATGTCCTTGTGTGGGAGCCCAACCTGTCATACCATGTTTTTGTGTAAATTCAGCTAAATCTTTTTTATCTATATCTCCACGTTTTACAGCTAATGCACCAATCATCTTATAATTGGCCAAAGGAACATCTCCTGCTCCTGCAGGTTTTGTTACTTCAGGATTTTGCATTTCTACGGAATATTTATCTATGTCCGTTATTTTCATTCCTGCTTTATCTAAAGATGAAACTAATGATGTGATAACTGCCTGAGGAGATGAACCTGTTCCAACAGTATGTCTGCCTATAAGGTCAAGGTTTATTTCAGGATTTATTCCGTCATTTTCACCTATCAATACAGCAAATCCACCTATAGTATCCTCTAAAATAGGAAAGCCCTTTTTAATATGGTCCTTACCGTTCATACCTAATTTTGCAGTACTTCCTCCTGCACATACAACAACCTTTTTAAATACTCCTGCTTTTACTAATGCTGCAGCTTCTATTATTGCATGAGTAGGTGCTGCACAGAAACCCCTAACATCAGAACCTGTAGCATTAACAAATCCTGCTACTTCAGCACATGCTTTGGCAAAATTACCGCCACCTCTTTGATTCATGTCACCGCAAGCTTCTTCGCTGCATTCAATAACATATTCTATTTCTTCTTTATTAATATTGTTTTTGCTCACAAGATTTAATAAAGCCAATACATTTGATGCTTTTGACACAAGATTTTCCAGCATAACATGTCCGTTTAAGTTAGCGTCAATATCATGTGCTCTTTTTACACAGCCTATCAGCTCTCCATTATTATATAAAGGCTCTGCATGCTCTTCATCAACATATTTTTTAATCGTTGCGAAATCTTCTCCTTCTTTGATTCTGCCTAATAGACTGTCATCAAAAAGAGGATGCTGTGTCAGTTTGTTTTTTGTATCAAGGGCAAATTGTCTTTCAAGTTTTATCAAATCAAATACGTCACAAATGTGCATAAGAAGAATAAATTCGTCTTGTGGCATTATTTCTCCGAATTTTCCATTCTTTGTGGCACCTTCTTTTAATTTGTCATGCCAAGGCATTTCATAAGCACTTAACTCATCAGGAGTAATATTACCTATGTATGTTTGGTTAGGTAAATAACCTACAACTTGATCAAATGTTCTTAAATGATTTTTTATTTCTTTTAAATATTCAGAATTGGGATTTACAGTTCTTTCGGTTGTTTGCGTAGTTCCGTTATGAATTACCATATCAGGTGCGAAAACCATAATATAACTGGTACCCAAAATTACACTGTTCATACTAACCTCCTTTTATAATATTCAAGTACAGGGACATTCCTCTATTGGCTCTCCCGCAGAGACTTTCTATCAATAGAGGTGTGTCACCCTTCCTCTGTCGGTGTGTCCCTCTACCTAATTTTCATTCATTCTTGATAATGAATAATATCGAATTCAAAATTTGCTTCGCATTTTCTACGAAGCAAATTTAAGTTCAAAAGAAATTCCAAGTAAGGGGACATTCATCTGTCTTCAGAGACTCTCATTAAAGTAGAGTTGTGTACCACTTCCTTTATTGAGGTGTGTCCCCCTCATTTTTATCTTCCTATAAATATTTACAATAGTCTTCTCTTATTGCAGACATTTCATTAATTATATCATCAATATCCAATACCATTTCCATCATGCTTACTTGTTCGTCATAAACTGATTCATCAACTTCTTCTTTTATTTCTGGTTCGCAAATATGATAAACTGTGAGTCCTAACTGAACTCCTGTCAACGGACCTGCAAAAGTAGGGTCTCCATTTGTTACGGTTTCTGCAGCAAGACCTGCTGCTTCACCTTCTGCTGCTCCAAGTATAACTACTAAATTTTCAGCACCATACTTTTCAGCAAATTCTTTAACCCTTTTTTGATTTTCCAAATCCATTGCACCAGCGCTAGTTCAGACAAAGCATTCTGTTGATGAAAATACAACATCGCCGCCGGCAGTTTTAACACATTCTTCAATGGCCTGGCCTGGTATTCCATCTCTGTCGCCTATTATGACAATTTTTTTGTCTTTTAATATGCTCATAAATTCCTCCTATTAGTTTTGTTTTATTTTATTTTTAATAACCTATTATTTTTCACGGCATCTTTAGCCTACACTCTGCGTGACAAAATATTATATATATTTTTGTATCATTGCTTCTATATTTTCAGGAGTAGCATCTTCTTTAACTAATTCTTCAACTTTTTCTCCATCCTTATACATTGCAATTACGGGTAAACCTAATACTTTTTGACCAATAGCAACTCTTCTTGCCTTTGTTGTATTAAGTTTTGTAAATTTTAATTTATCTCCATATTTTTCGGATAATTCTTCAACATGAGGCATCAAAGCTTCACAAGGAGCACATCCGTCTCCAAAAAAGTCAACAAATATGTATCCTTCGCTTTGCAATACTTCAGTATCGAAATTTGTTTTATCCAACATTAACATAACATACCTCCTACAGTGATTCTATATATTTTTCGGCTTGAACCGCTGCTATTGCTCCATCTGCTGCTGCAGTTACCACCTGTCTTAAGCTTTTAGCTCTTATATCACCGGCTGCAAACACACCTTCAACATTTGTTTTCATATTTTCATCAGTTACAATATACCCATTTTCAATATTTAAAATTCCTTCAAATATTTTTGTTTTAGGCTCATAACCAATAAATACGAAAATACCAAATGTCATATCATCTTCATCTGCAACTAATTCAGTTAATTCTTTAGTTTTAACATTTTCTAAAACCATTGAATTAACAATTCCGTCTCCTTTAATTTCCTTAACCACTGAATCCCAAATAAAATGAATCTTTGGATTTTCTTCAGCTTTTTGACGAATTGATTTAGCTGCTCTTAATTCATTTCTTCTGTGAATTATGGATACTTTTCTTGCAAATTTTGTTAAGTACAATGCTTCTTCAACAGCTGTATCTCCGCCGCCAACTACAAATACTTCAAAATCTTCAAAGAAAGCACCGTCACAAGTTGCACAATAGGAAACACCCTTACCGGTGAAAGTTTTTTCTCCGGGGCATCCTATTGGCTTTGAAGTTGCACCACCGGCAATTATTATTGACTTGCCTATATATTCGCCTTTTTTGCCTATAAGTAATTTTTCTTTGCCTTCAAGCTTTACTTCCACAATTTCATCATAAACTTTTTCTGCTCCAAAATGTTTAGCTTGGTCAGACATTCTGTCTACTAAAGTTGGTCCTGACTCACCTTCCAAACATCCCGGATAGTTTTCAACTTCTGATGTAAGAACTATTTGTCCTCCATCTTTTTCTTTTTCAATAATTAATGTGCTAAGTCTTGCTCTTCCTGCATAAATACCGGCAGATAATCCTGCAGGTCCTGCACCTATAATTATCACATCATATACTTTGCTCATTTCACACCTCTTTTCCATGCAAATTTTTATTGTCATTGTTATAAATAATAACAAAGCGAGGGCTCAGCCCTGGTCGTTGCTATAAATAACCACACATTCGTATCATTATGAACGCAGTGAAAAATTCCCTAACCCTATTTACAAGAGATATGGGGACACAACTCTACTTAAGCTTTGTCTTTGTGGGCAAAAATAATGTCCCCATATTATTCCTGAAAAATAGCTGTATCTCATTCGCAATGAGCACCAAATTTATGTAAGTTTACAAACAAATAAATTTGTGTGCGAAACTGCGTAACCTCATAAAAACCGAGAGCTTTGCTTTCGCTCATGATAAGCAACTGACACCAAATCTAATATTTGAGGACATTCCTCTACACCGCCAAAGACTATCCTTATAGTAGAGGTGTGTCCCCATTCCTTAGCAAAATGGTGTTATGGCATCTTATTTTTCGAATACTGTTTGTTCTGAAACTTCTGTTTCTAAAGCTTTTAAAGCTCTTGTAAGCAAGTTTCTTCTTATATCTCTTTCTTCTTCAAGAGTTAATGAAGGATTCCCTAATGGGTGAGGTATTGCTATAGTAGGAACAATCCTGTTAGCTCCAACAGTTAATGATATAGGAACTATAGTACACATATGAACTACAGGAATTCCCGCTCTTTCAATTTCTTTTACCATCGTTGCACCGCAACGCGTACAAGTACCTCAAGTAGATGTTAGTATAACTGCATCCACTCCGTCAGCCTTCAATTCCTGTGCATATTCAGCAGCAAATGCTTTTGCACTTTTAACAGCAGTACCATTACCAACTGTAGTATAGAAATATCTGTGAAGACTTCCTATTTTACCTTGCTTTTCAAATTCTCTTAAAATATCAACAGGCAATACTCTGTCTGCATCTAAGTTTGCATAAACAGGGTCATAACCGCCGTGAGCAGTTTCATATGTTTCTTCTGTTAAATCCATAACGCCGTCAATATCATATTTACCATATTTTGATGCACTGGATGATTCTATATGGTCAGGATTTCCTTTTGGAACAATTCCTCCTGAAGTAACCAATGCTATTTTAGCTTTTGTCACATCTTTTACTGCCGGATTTGGTGCTACTCTGTCAAAGTCAGGCATTGGGAATTCTGTTACAAATTCTTTGTCGTTTAATTTAGCTAACAGCATTTTAACTGCTCTTTTTGAGCCTCTTTCCTTATCAAAGAAATTAACTCTTTTACCGTTTGGCATATAGCCTTCTTCTATAGATGCACCAATTTTTTCACCTTTTGCTAATTTTAATGCAAGAGGAGCCATCTTCTTTACAGCATCACGCATACCTGCAGCTGAATTCTTTGTAGAAACAATATATATGTTGTTTTTAAACATATCCGCACCGGGGTTTTCTACATACATTCCTGTCAAAACAGGAATATTCAATTCATCTTTAACAGCTTGAGCAATAGTACCGCAAGCAACTCCGTATCTTCCGGCATTAAAAGCAGGTCCTGCAATAAATAAATCCGGGTTATATTGTTTAACCATTTCAATTATGATTTTTTTGGCTTCATCCATATTTTCGTTGAAATATGAATCTCCACATACAACTGTTGCTACGATTTCTGCTTCATCTTTAAACGCTTGCTGGAATGCAAGTCCCGGTCCTACTATACCTTCTCTTATTTCAGCAGGAATGTGAGCCATTTCTTCTCCGCCTACATTGGCAAAGAATTGATTAATATAATGAACAATCTTTAACATTATTTTCTCCTCCCTTCCTATCTGGCACTAAGCTTATTGAAGCCCATTTCATTAGTAGCACCTGTAATAACCTGAAGCTCAGCGGTTATACTTCCATCTTTATGTAAACTTCCGTCAAATCCTCCGGCAATTACATCTGCAACTTCAACATGACCAATTATTTTTTCCATAGGAGGCAACTCTATTACTTCATTAGCATTTCCTCCGGTAACAACAGCATCAGCTTTCGCGTCTGCATCTGCCAATGACTGAGAAGTACCGTCTCGTCCTGCATATTCGTCAGTAATAAGCACTGTTTTTATACCCTTAGATTCAATTTTTTTACAATTCATTATCAAATCTGTATCCGGATTCCCAAATCCTTCTTCAGATACGATAACACCATCAACACCAAGAAATTCTGCAAGTTTTGCACTCCAGTTAGATGATCTTTCCTTATCTGCAAGATAAACATTTTCGTTAGTTATGATTACTCCAACAAAATTCAATGTCTTGCCATGTTCTGCAAACAAATCATGAATGATTGGATTGTTCAAATGATGATATGTAGTATTCTTATCGCATGCAGATACACAGTTACCGCTTACTATGGCACCGTCCATAACTTCGGTAGGATAAATCATGGTTGTTAATGACTGTTTTGCATCAACTCCATAAACATAAGTATCATGCATAAGACCTTGACTTTGAAGCATGCATACATATGCTACTCTCGGAAGATCAGGATACATTTTTAGACCTTCTACTAAAGTTGGTGTTTCAAAAGTATGAACCTCATCTGCAACTATATCCTTTGCTAATGCTCCAAGATATAAAGCTACCTTATATCCTGCAAATCTCAATGCTTTTTCATGTTCATGCTGCTTTAATCCATCTACGGGTTCACAAACTAAAACTAAATTGTTCAATTTAGAAAAAGGAGTATACTCTGCTCCCGGTCCGGTCATATCTATTATACCTTCTTGGAACCCGACAATTTTGCCTGTTGTTACAACAGCTGCACCTTTTAATACATTTGTTTTTCCTGAGCCTACTGTATCAACTTTGTTTACCATACCCGGGAATATACCTCCGGGTCCTTCAACTTTAACCCTTGGCTCAATAACATCTTTGACAGGCATTATACGAATACTTTCCCCTGGTCTTGCAAGTTCTACATCTGCTGACTTGAAATTTTGATCTTGTAGAATTAATGCTTTTACTTCTTCTTTGTTCACATACAATGTACCATTTTCTACTCTGGAAAATTCAGCAAACTGAATATCCTTAATAAAAACATAGCCTAATTCTAACTTCAAAACCTTCACCTCCGTTATATTTTTTAAAAGTTTATATATTTAACGCACTTTCAAGCACTGTTAAATCAATTAGCTTTAAATCTTCTCTAATCTTTTCCGTAATATTCTTTAGTTTATCTTTGTTGAACTTATCATATGTAATTATTGCATTTTCAATCATATAAATAGAATTAATATTAAAGTTATTTTTATTATCGGATATAATTATGGATTTGTACGGCGTTTCATCAGGCTTTACGCTGCCTCCTAATGGATGTGTCAAAAGTTCGTGTCCTAAATGCAGCCTGTCCCTTACATTAACCAACACATCCTTATAATTTCCGTCGACAAACATTATATTGTAACTATCTTTGTATTTGTTTAATACCCAATCATTGTTAGTAATAATCATTTTTTTCCTCTTTATAAAATAATAAGGGCAGAAAGCAAAATAAAAATTATCTGCCTCCTGCCCTGTTATTAACCTGAGAGTTTCATCCTTACGGAGTTGCCCCTTCGGTGCTTGCGCTTTCCAGAGATTTGTCAGTACACGGTCCTTTTGCCTGAGATAGTCATTACAATATGGCTATAATTTATAACTTATTTCCTTCGGCGCTGTTAATAACATAACAGTCTCTCCCGCGAACGTCATTCAATATATTCACTTAACCTTAGTATATATAATTTTTTCTTATAAATCAACATTTATTTATAAAATTTTGATTATTTTTTGACAAAACCCAAAATAAAGTTTTTACTTGCTACTTAAGAAGTAGGTGATGTTCACCTCGTTATAGTTATTGGAGCTATAAACGGTTCTTTTGATTATATTTTTTATCAAAAGTACCGTCTCCTTTTGCTATATTACTTCAATTATTGATTCTGCTATATTAAGCGAATGGTCTCCTATCCTCTCTAAATTGCTTATAACATCTAAAAACACAATTCCGGAATTAGGATCACATATGAAATTGTTAAGCCTTTCTATGTGATTATTTCGAAGTGTTTTATACATTTTGTCAATTTCTTCTTCATAATCCATTACTATTTTACATTCCTTATATTCTAAGGATGCCAATGCATTTAATGAATGCTTAAATGCTTCCATTGTTTTATCAAACATATCTATAATTTCTATAGTTGCTTCTTCTGAAAATTTAGCTTTATTTTCAATTTTATATAAAACCAACTCTCCTATATTGTCAATATGGTCTCCAACTCTTTCTATATCATTTATAGAATTCATTAAAACTACTAACTTATCCTTTTCATAATTTGTTAATGCAATTTTGTCAAGCTTCACCAAATACTCCAAGGTTGCTTTATTGATTTCATTTATCTTTTTTTCAAGTTCAAACACTTTATATACCATTTCTTCGTTGTTATTAAGTAAAGCATTTTTAGCAGTTTCAAATTGTGCATAAGCAATATTGCCCAAATGCAGTACTTCCTTAGTAGTTTGAGTTAAAGCTATTGAATGTGTTACCAAAAGTCTATCATCAATATATTTTGTAACATGTTCTGATTCACTGTCATCTTTTCTTATGATAAGTTCGGATGCCTTAACAAGCAATCCTGAAAATGGAAACATAATAATAACATTTAATATATTAAAGAAAATATGTCCTTCGGCAATTTGTTTTGGAACATCAGTAGGTGATAAACTATATACTAACGATTGAACCGGACGTCTTAATAACAACATAAATATTATTGTACCTGTTACATTAAACAATAAATGTATTACAGCTGCTCTTTTTGCAGTTTTATTTGCCCCGATACTTGACAATAAAGCTGTTACGCATGTTCCTATATTTTGTCCGAAAATAATGGGATATGCCTGTTCAAAGTTTATTACTCCTGTTGCAGCCACAGCAATCAATAAACCTGTAGTTGCACTGCTGCTTTGTAGTATGGCAGTCATAATAAAGCCAACTAAAATTCCAAAATAAGGGTTATCGAATTGAGTCATCATATTTGTAAATGCCGGATTAGATTTTAAAGGCTCCATTGCATTTTTCATAATATCCATACCTATAAACAAAATACCAAAACCTATTATTACTTCCGCAATACTTTTTATTTTTCTTTTTTTAGCAGCAAGAAAAATTACTACTCCCACACCAACCATAAATGTTGCAACTTTTGTTATGTTTAAAGAGACTAAAAAGGCTGTTACTGTAGTACCAATATTTGCACCCATTATAACACCAACCGCTTGATTTAAATTCATTAAACCAGCATTAACAAAACCAACAACCATTACCGTTGTGGCACTGCTGCTTTGAATAACTCCTGTTACAAGTGTTCCCACCAACACACCCATTAATTTATTCTTAGTTAATGCTGCTAAAATATCCTTCATTTTACTTCCGGCAGCCTTTTGAAGACCATCTCCCATATAACCCATTCCAAAAAGGAATAGTCCTAATCCTCCAATTAAACTTATAGCAATATCCATTATTCCTCCTATATCATTTGTGGAAATCCCAATTGTCTTAAAGCTTCATAAATTACAATATTTACTGAATTGGCCAAATTTAATGACCTTGCATGTTCATTGTCAATCATGGGAATTTTAATTCTGTTTTCTTTATATTCTTCATGTATATAATCAGGAAGTCCTGCAGTTTCCTTTCCAAAAATTATGTAACATTCATCCGGATATGTTACATCTGTGTAAAACCTACTTTCTTTAGTTGTAGAAATAAATACTTTTTTGTTGTTTGTAGTTTTTTTAAATTCTTCGAAATTATCATAATATGTGATATTCACCAAATTCCAATAATCAAGTCCTGCTCGTTTTAAGTATTTATCATTTACTGAAAATCCTAAAGGTTTTATTAAATGAAGTTTTGAGCCTGTGGCAGCACAGGTTCTTGCAATATTACCTGTATTTTGCGGTATTTCAGGCTCAAATAACACTATGTTTAATGACATTTTTTCTATTTTCTCCTATAATCTAAAATCAATTGACATTATATCATCTTTTTATTATATAATAAAGACAAATTTAATAGTGCTTTTTAGCTGTTTTTTTATAATAATTACACAATTCATGCACTTTGCAAATTGAACATTTAGGAGATTGGGCTATGCAAATTGTTCTTCCATGTGTTATCAAAAGATGGTGCATGAGATGCCATTTATATTTGGGAAGTTTTTTCATCATTTCATCAGATACTTTATCAGCAGTATTTTCTTTTGCAAGGCCTATTCTTCTTGTTATTCTGAAAACATGAGTATCCACCGGAAAGGCAGGTATTTTAAAAGCTTCAACTAAAACTACTGATGCTGTTTTTCTACCAACTCCCGGAAGAGACATTAAATCATCCATGTTTTTTGGAACTTTTCCATTATATTTGTCTTTTATTTCTCTAAGCATATTATATATATTTTTAGCTTTATTTTTGTATAATCCAATTTTTTTTATTTTTTCTTCAATTTCATCTTGAGTTAATGTCAAAAAACTTTCCAAATCAGGATATTGCTTGTACAATTCCTCTGTAACCTTGTTTACACTTTTATCTGTTGCCTGTGCACTAAGCATTGTTGATATTAAAAGCTGAAAAGGCGTGTTGTAATCAAGTCCGCATTTTGCGTCAGGATAAGCTTCTTTTAATAATTCATATACTTTTTCACTTTTAGTCATCAAAAAATCTCCTTATAGCAATTTAATATTTCAACTCTTTCATCATTATCTACAAAAGATATTATCTTACTTATTGATTCTTCACACAAATTCTTATTGTTTGAAACTACTGCAAATCCTATTAATGATCTGTTCCATAATTCATTAAATCCAACTTCTGCAACGGAAGCATTGAATTTTGATTTAATTCTCTCTATTATGCTTTTAATCACCTGTCTTTTTTCCTTAAGAGAATTTGATTCGTATATTAAAATTTCAATTTCACAAGAACCTATCATCATAATTTTGCCTCCAAGAGTTTTAAGTATTCATTTTTAATATTGTCATTCTCATATTTCAAATTATTAAATAATAAATCTTTTGCAATAGATTTATTCAATTTAAGCAATGTCCAAGCAGCATATATTTTTATCATATCAGAAGGATTATGTAGCTCTTCTTTAACATTTTGAAACATTGAATTAATGCTTAAATTTCCAATTGATATTATAGCATTTCTTTTCCAAATATTTCTGCCTCTCCAGCTTCCTGCCATGTGTACGTATTTATTTAAAAATTCTTTATTTGAAATAGTAAGCAACTCCTGAAAATCAAGAATTAAGTCTGAATAATCTTCATCAACATTTTTGTTTAAAATTTCTTTATTCTTAGGGCATACCACCTGACACATGTCACATCCATATATTTGCCTTCCCATATTTTCTCTGTATTCCAAAGGTATATAATTTTTTGTCTGTGTTAAATAGGATACGCATTTTTTTGGATTAATACCCCCTTTTTCAAAAATTGCATTATTAGGGCAGCTTTTTATACAAATATTGCAATTGCCGCAAATATCTTCTTCTGTAATATTATCCCCTATTATTTCAATGTCAGTCAAAAGATATCCTAAATTAATTAAAGAGCCTTTTGTTTCATTGATAAGCAAACTGTTCTTTCCGTAATTTCCTAAACCTGCATTTTTACAAATCTCCTTATCAATAAGGAATGTTGTATCAACGCAGGCAACATATTTAAATTCAATATATTTAGATATTTCTTCAGCTAATTTATTTAATAATTCATTTACTTTCTTATGATAATCAATGCCATGGGAAGACACACTTAATAATCCTTTATGAGAAACTGAAGGAATTCTGTAGCCTTCACCGTAAGGAACTCCTATAACAATTATACTCCTGCACTGAGGTAATAAGTTTTTAGCATTTAATCTTTTATTTATATTTTGTTCTTCAAATTCTGAAGTTTCGTTATTGTTATTCCTATTTATTAAGAAATTTTCCAAATAAGAATAATCTGTTCTGTCTGTTATTCCAACTGCATCAATTCCTAATTTATATGCAGATTCCTTGATAATTTGCTTCATAAAGCTTCCTCATTATTTTCAATGATATTACATCCCTGT
>CAZCTI010000004.1:1903-15492 GCA_964501385.1 uncultured Clostridia bacterium | reverse complement strand
TGTCCAACGGGGACGGTTCTTAGTGGTCATTTTTTAAATTTTGGAGATAGATTTTAAATTTCTGCCCATAATAACAGTATTATTTTCATTTTATAATATCATAAATTATTGAATTATTAAAGAAAAAAAGTGGGACATTAGTACTGTCCCACAGTTTCATTTAAATTATTAAATTACTTTGTATATCCAGCCTTCAGGAGCTTCTATATCACCCATTTGAATTCCGTATAATGTGTCATATAATTTTTTAGTTACAGGTCCTACTTCAGTTTCACTGTGGAATACGTGGAATTTGCCATTGTGCTCAATTCCTCCGATTGGTGTTATAACTGCTGCAGTACCGCAGGCACCAGCTTCTTTTAACTCATCAATTTTGTCTATATATACATCTGTCTCTATTGCTTCAAGACCTAAATAATCTTTTGCAACCTGCATTAATGAAATTCTTGTTATACTTGGAAGTATGGAAGATGAATGAGGTGTTACAAACTTGTTATCTTTTGTAATACCAAAGAAATTGGCAGCCCCTACTTCATCAATTTTTGTATGTGTTGAAGGATCTAAATAAATACAATCAGCAAATCCTTTTTTAACTGCTTCATTATGTGAATATAAGCTTGCTGCATAATTTCCGCCTACTTTAATTTTCCCTGTTCCATGTGGTGCTGCTCTGTCTTCATCGGTAGTAATAAAGTTTACAGGAGCCATGCCTCCTTTAAAGTATGGACCAACAGGCGTACAGAAAACTGAAAATATATATTCATTTGCTGGTCTAACGCCTATGTTATCACCTATACCTATTACAAATGGTCTTAAGTATAATGTAGCACCTGAGCCGTAAGGAGGAACCCATGCTGCATTAGCTTTAACAACCTGCATGCAGGCATCAACAAACTTTTCAACAGGAACTTGAGGCATCATTACTCTTTCACAGCTTTTTTGCATACGCTTTGCATTTTCATCCGGTCTAAATAGCTGAATTCCGCCATCTTTAGTGCTGTAAGCTTTCAATCCTTCAAAACATTCCTGACCATAATGAAGACATGTTGAGCCTTCGCTTATATGTACTTTATTATCTTCTGTAAGCTGCCCGTCATCCCATTTGCCATCTTTCCAGTAGGAAATATATCTTTTATCTGTTTTTATATAGCTAAAACCTAATTCACTCCATTTTATATCCTTTTTTTCCATTTCATTACCTCCCTTATAATAATTTGCTTTCATCTAACTTAACACATTAAATTTTCAATTTCAACTACAAATTAAACAACCTACGGACATTATTTGTCCCCAATCTTATATTATAATTTATTATTTTACAGCTTCTGCACCTTTAAGAAGTGCTTCTTTGTTTAATGGAACTAAATCTGCTTTTTCTTCTCCAAATACTTTAACAAATGCATCCAATACAGATTCCACATCCACTGCTTTTGTAAGCTCTAAATATGCTCCAAGCATAACCATGTTTGCTACTTTCGCATTTCCTAATTCAGCTGCTAACTCATTAGCGGAAATATAGTAAACGTCTAAATCTTTTCTTGAAGGCTCTACATCTATCAATGATTTATTTATTAATAATTTGCCTCCGGGAACCAACTCTTTTTCAAATTTAATCATTGAAGGTAAGTTCATAACTATTGCTGCAGTTCCGTCTTTTGAAATAAGGGGCGAACCTACTTCATCCTCTGATACAACAACAGCACAGTTTGCAGTACCACCTCTCATTTCAGGTCCATAAGAAGGCATCCATGTGACATTTTTTTCTTCAATCATTCCTGCATAAGCCAATAATTTACCGATAGCCATAACGCCTTGACCGCCAAATCCGGCCATAATTACTTTTTCTTCCATTATTTACCCTCCTCAAAATTTCTGAAATTTCCTAACGGATAATATGGAATCATATTATCTTTAAGCCACTCCAATGCTTTAACAGGAGCTAAGCCCCAGTTAGTCGGGCATGTTGACAATACTTCTACTATTGCAAATCCTTCGCCTTTAATTTGACATTCAAATGCTTTCTTTATGGCTTTTTTAGCTTTTCTTATATTTGCCGGTGTATCAACAGAAACTCTTTCTACAAATTTTGCTCCTTCAATTGTAGCTAATAATTCTGACATTCTTATTGGTTTACCGCTTAATGCTTCATCTCTGCCAAATGGAGATGTGGTTGTTTTTTGTCCTACCAATGTTGTTGGAGCCATCTGTCCACCGGTCATTCCGTATATGGCATTGTTTACAAATATTGTAGTTATTTTTTCGCCTCTGTGTGCTGCATGAACAACTTCAGCAGTTCCGATGGAAGCCAAGTCTCCGTCACCTTGATAAGAAAATACTATCTTATCAGGATGAACTCTTTTAATACCTGTTGCAACAGCAGGTGCTCTACCATGTGCAGCTTCCTGCATATCGCATCTAAAGTATTTATAAGCTAATACTGAACATCCAACAGGAGCAACTCCGATTGCATCGTCTAAAACACCTAATTCAACTAAAACTTCTGCAACTAATTTATGAATAACACCATGGGTGCATCCGGGGCAATAATGAAAAGGAACATCCGTTAAGCCCTTTGATTTTTCATATACCATTGTCATTATTTTGTACCTCCTGCAATTTTTTCAATATCTGCCAAAATATTAGCCGGTGTTGGAACCATACCACCTTGTGTTCCATTGAAGTATACAGGCATTCTTCCTTCTATACCTATTTTAATATCATCAACTAATTGTCCTTGACTCATTTCAACTCCAAGTATACCCTTTGCATTCGGACCTATTTGCTTATATATATCATATGGGTATGGCCACAAGGTAATTGGTCTTATCATACCAACCTTTATACCTTTTGCTTCAGCCATTTTAATTGCTGTTTTTACTATTCTTGATGTTGTGCCGTAAGCAACACAAACAACCTCTGCATCCTCTAATCCAAATGCTTCATAACGAACTTCATTTTCTTCCATCAATTTATATTTTTTTTCTAAGTTTCTGTTGTGAACCTGGCACTCTTCTGCTTCAAGGAACAAGGAGTTAACAACCACAGGTTTTCTTTTCCCGCCTGTTCCAGTTGTTGCCCAATCCTTTGCCGGCAAATCGATTGGTTCGGGCTCTTTGAATTCTACAGCCTCCATCATTTGTCCAATCATTCCGTCTGCCGCAATTAACACGGGATTTCTGTAATAATCAGCTTTGTCAAATGCTAAAATAACATAATCAACTATTTCCTGAATGCTTGCCGGAGCATAGCAAAGTGTTCTATAGTCGCCATTTCCGCCGCCTCTTGTAGATTGATAATAATCCGCCTGTCCCGGTTGAATACTTCCAAGCCCTGGGCCTCCTCTCATCATGTTTACAATAACACATGGGATTTCTGCTCCTGCTGCATAAGTAATACCTTCTTGTTTTAATGAAATTCCAGGGCTTGAAGATGCAGTCATAACTCTTGCACCTGCTCCGCCTGCTCCGTAAACCATATTTATGGCAGCTATTTCACTTTCTGCCTGCAAAAATACTCCGCCTGCTTCAGGCAATGCTTTTGACATATATTCAGGGATTTCACTTGATGGAGTTATTGGATATCCGAAAAAATATTTGCAGCCTGCTTTAATGGCAGCAGCTCCAACAGCTTCATTACCTTTCATTAATACCTTTGACATAATCTACCTCCAATTATAATCTTTCTACTGTAATTACTGAATCAGGACACATAATTGCACAATTGCCGCAAGAAATACATTTTTCCATGTCAGTTACGTGTGCAGGGCTGTAACCTTTGCTATTTATTTTTTCAATGTTTAATTTAATTATTTTTACCGGACAAACTGATACACAAAGTTCACAACCTTTGCATGCATCATCATTAAATGTAACTTTACCTTTTGCCATTATAAACCTCCTTAACTCATCCAATCTTCCCTCATATACAAATTTATGGGGAACAATTTTTCTATTATTTCTTGGTTTCTTATTTTATCAGCTGTTTCCTTTATTACAGCTTCATATCTAATGGGAATATCTGTCTCCCAAGATACCTTTTTTGTAAGTTCATGACCAAATTCAACATCCTCTGCCTTTGTATCCTTAAGCATATGAGTATTGTTGATTAATCCGGTAATTTTTAACCCGGATGTAGCCTCAATCATTTTTAAATACTTCAATACTCCTTCCACAGTACTTGTTTCAGGTCTCCTGCCATTAATGACATAAAACATATCATAGGGGACATTTTTAATCTGTCCTGCATACCTTGCAAGAACTCTTGCACCCACAGGGTCTCCACCAACATCAAGTATTGATTTTTCATTTTGATTTAATATAACACCCATCATTTCTGCCGGCAGTGCAGGAAGGTCAATAGCAGAATTTCTTATGCTTGAGTCAAAAAGCTTAACTCCAATTTTATCGAAAAATTCTCTTTTTTCCCTTGACCTGAAATAAGGATTAACTATATCCAAATCTGCAATACTTACATTTTCAAACATTTTCTTCGTTTTTACAGCATAATTTACCGAAAACTCAGTTTTGCCGCTACCGTAATGACCAATAACAATAACTAATCTTTTGTCATGCAAAAATATCCCTCCTTTCAAGAATATTTTAGTTGTCTTATATATAATTCTTAGACTCCTCAACACCGTTTAAAACTCTTAACCCACCTTGAGCTAAAGCTAATAATTCATCCTCGCCGGGATAGGAAATAACATTTGCTATAAATTTTACTTTTTCTTCTATCATTTGAACAAAACTTTTATCGTAAGCAATTCCGCCTGTAATTAAAATAGCATCTACATTTCCGTCAAGCACTACTGCATATTCACCTATTGCTTTTGCAACCTGGTATGCCATTGCAGAGTATATAAGCTTTGCTTTTTCATCCCCTGCTTTTGCTCTGTCACCTACTTCTTTAGCATTGTTTGTGCCTAAATGTGCACTTATTCCGCCCTTACCTGCTATAATTTTTTGAATTTGGGCTTCAGAATATTTGCCACTAAAGCACAATTTAACCAATTGACTTGCGGGTAATGTTCCTGATCTTTCAGGAGAAAAAGGTCCTTCTCCGTTAAGAGCATTGTTCACATCAATAACCTTTCCCTTTTTATGAGCTCCAACAGATATTCCACCACCTAAATGAGCAACAACAAAGTTCATTTCTTCATATTTTTTCCCGAACTTTTCTTGTGCAGCTCTTCTTGCTACCGCTTTTTGATTAAGAGCGTGCCAAATGCTTATTCTTTCAAACTCAGGATGTCCGCTTATTCTTGCAACATCTTCCAATTCGTCAACCACTACAGGATCTACTATAAATGAAGGAATATTTACTTCTTCTGCAATGGAGTATGCTAACAAAGCTCCTAAATTGGAAGCATGCTCTCCCTTAAAATTATTTTTTAAATCTTCTATCAGTTTATGATTTACAGCATATGTACCGCCTTCGATGGGTTTTAGCAAACCTCCTCTTCCAACAACACCGTCTAATTCATCTAAAGACATATTATTCTCATTTAATGCTTGAAGAATCATTTCTTTTCTAAATTGAAACTGGTCTGTAACTTTGTTAAACGGTTGAAGTTCCTCAGTAGTATGCCTTATGGTTTTTTCGAAAATCATTTCTTCATCTTTATATACAGCTATTTTTGTTGATGTCGAACCTGGGTTAATTATTAATTGCTTCATGTTAATCTCCTTTTATGAACAAATAACTGCCAATGCAATTGAATTTAGTTTTGTTTCATCTGAATCTGCCCTTGAAGTAAGTACTATGGGAGCTTTTGCACCTAAAATTATTCCTGCATTTTTTGAATTTGAGAAGTAGGTCAATGCCTTATACATTACGTTTCCTGCCTCGATATTGGGCATTAATAAAATATCTGCATCTCCACAAACCTCACCCTTTACTCCCTTAATAGATGCTGCTTCCTTAGAAATGGCATTGTCAAGACCGAAAGGTCCTTCAACTATACAATTATCTAATAGACAGTCCCTATTCATTTGCACTAAAATTTGTGCGTCAACAGTGGCTTGCATTTTTTGTGATACCTTTTCTTTGGCACATATTACTGCAACCTTTGGGTTTTCTATACCTAAGCAATGACTAAGCTTTAAAGTATTTTCAATTATTTGCTTTTTTTCATCAGCTGTTGGTGCAATATTCATTGCCGCATCTGTTACCATTAATAACTTATGGTATTTATCTAATTCAAAAACAGCAGCATGACTTAGAATATTACCTGTTCTAAGTCCTATTTCTTTGTCGAGAACAGCCTTAAGTATAATTGAAGTATCTAATAATCCTTTCATAACAATGTTGGCTTGACCACTGCTTACCAAGGATACTGCCATGTTTGCTGCTTGTTGAAGATCCTTTTCATCAATAATTTGAATATTTGAAATGTCAAAATTTATTTCTTTTGATAATTCTATAATTTTCTCTTTATCACCAACTAAAATAGGAATACAAATATTTTCCTCTACAGCTGATTTTATAGCCTTTAACACATCATCATCCTGTGCAGCTGCAACTGCAATTTTTTTAATTTCAGTGTTTTTTGCCAATTTCATTAAGTTTTGAAAACTGTTCATTTTATCACCTCTTAATATATCAAGCAATTATTGTGCCAAAAAATAAAAAAATCAACCATTGAAATTTCAATGGTCGATATATGTTTTATTCTATATTTTAGCATCTATGCAAAATGTTGCGTGCAATTTATTTCAAAATCTTTTATTTTGCAATAATCTGCATGCTAAGATATATTGTACTTCTCCATTTTATAATACAATGATCTTAAGGATATGCCTAACACCTTAGATGTTTGAGTTTTATTTTTATTTAATCTATGATAAATACTTTTTATATAATCAGATTCTGCTTTATTCATAATATTATCCAAAGTTGTAACTTCCTCATTAATTGATACAACATAATTATCATTACTTTCAATTTGATTTGTATAAAGTTGAGGTAAATGTATAGTCTTTATTATTCTTTCGTTTATATTCATATATATGATAGACCGACCTATGGTATTCTCTAATTCTCTTACATTGCCCGGCCACTCATGAGACATTAAAATTTTTAGTGCAGCAGTTGAAATATCAACAATATTCCTTCCGTACTCATCATTGAATTTCACAATAAAATTCTTAGTCAACAAAGGAATATCTTCCTTTCTTTCACGAAGAGGAGGAATATTTATGGGGAGAATGCTGAGTCTGTAAAATAAATCCTCCCTGAATTTTCCTTCTCGAACAGATTGAACCAAATCAGAATTGGTAGCTGCAATAACTCTTACATCTATGGGAATATTTTTATTGCTTCCTACCCTCATTATTTCTTTTTCCTGCAAGACTCTTAATAGCTTTGCTTGTGTGTTTAAACTGATTTCAGATATTTCATCAAGAAATATGGTGCCCTTGTCTGCTTCTTCAAAAAGACCCTTTTTCCCGCCCTTTAATGCCCCGGTAAAAGAACCCTCTTCATATCCGAACAATTCACTTTCAAGCAATGAATCCGTTAGAGCAGCACAGTTTACTCTCACAAAATTATTATGTGAACGAGAACTTTGAGCATGGATTGAATTTGCAAACAATTCCTTGCCCGTACCGCTTTCTCCCTTTAACAATACTGTTGCAGGAACTTTTGCTGCTTTTTCAATAAGCTTTTTTAACTTTTTAATAGAGTCTGATTCTCCGATTATATCCTCAGGTTTATATTTATATGTCAATTCTCTTAGTTTTTTTTCTGCTTCTTCCAATTTATCTGTTAAATTCTTTATGCCTGAAATGTCATGAAGAACTGCAACGCTTCCTTTCATTTCACCATTTACAATAATTGGTGCAGCCTGTGCTACAACAGTTTTGCCGCTGGGTCTTAGCTTAAGTTTTGTATTTTCCACAGGTTTTTTGGTTGAAAGCACCTTCATATGAACACTTTCTTCCCCCTGTTCAATATCAAACAGAGCATTCTTACCTATCACTGTATCATAATCAATACCTGTTATTTTTGTATAAGCAGGATTAACCAATATATGTTCACCATTTTCGTTTACAACACTAATTGCATCCTGTGCAGCAAGGAAGACTGCTTCTAACATTGCTTGATAATCCATGCTGTTAATTTTAATATTTAACATAATTGCCTCGATTATTCTTCCGAAGATTCTGGTGCTTTCGCTTTTATAATTTCTACATTTACGGTATCTTTGCTTATTAAAATATTTTTAAATGTAAATTCCGAAACATATCCTAAGTTAAAAGTATGCATTCCTGCAGCCTTTTCAACTAAGTCTACAGTCAATATTATATCATCTTTTTTCAATGAATTAACTAAAGTTGATGTTCCCGATACAGTTACTGTTATTTCTTCTTCAAGTTCCTCCATTACAACATCTAAATTTTCGCCTTTGTTTATGAATTGAATATCATCCTTTGTGTAAAGGAATTCTTTATCAATGATTTTTTCCACCACGGTATTTATAACAGGAGCTGTTTCTAAGTCTAAAAGAATAAGACCTTCTGCATTCAATATATTTCTTTTTGTAAGTATGTTGTTGAATGTACCCGTTATATCAAGTTCTTCTAATTGAAGTTCCTTAATTGTATCAAGAATATCCTGTTTTGCTGCAATTCTTACCCTTTCAGGTTTTACGGTTACATTGACCATTTCATAACCTTCTTCCGGAACACCTACCACCATTGGCTTAAGAGGTACATACTTAGTGGGATAAATAGGAACTGTTACCTCCACATTTCCTGTTGGAACTGAAAAGAATATTTCATTGTCCATATCATCATACACTCTTACAGGAACAGTACTTATAACTGTATCCTTAGCACCGTCAATATTTATGGTAGCTACTGCCATATCTGCAGAATTCACAACACTTCTTGGACCTGTAATTTTTACATATGATGGATTAGAAACAGCCTGAGCTTTGTAATAGTAACTTGGCTGACTTCCTTCAGGTTGAACAGAAACTTCAATTACCTTAGATACTATTCCTTCTATGTTGCATGCTATTTGAGACGGAGAAACGCTTACAATTTCAACACCACTTGGTCCTACAATCTCAACCTTTGCAGGTGTTATGCCTTCCTTAAAACCCACAACATCTATATATGCAGAAAAATCTCTGCTGCTAATTTTTCCTAATTGCTCGGTTAATCCTGTTGCTTTTACGGTTACAGTAATATTTTCCTTATCCTGCATCAATATGAGGTTTGAGTTTTCCAAGGTAGATAAGTTTCTTATAGTTACAGATACATTTGGATATGTTTCTTCAAGAGTTTGATTTGTGACCAGCATTACAGTCATCCATAGAACAATGGCAACAATTAAACAAGTAATTTGAATAAATAATTTATCGTTTTTTATCTTCATTTCTGTTTCTCCATTTATCTATAATATTTACCTTTTCATTCTCTGCATAAATTCCTGACAATAAGGTTTCAAGTTCTTCAATTTTAATATTCCTGTAAAGTCTCCCTTCCACAGCGTAAGAAATGTAACCTGTTTCTTCAGAAACTATCAAGGCAATTGAATCTGATTTTTCAGTCATTCCTATGGCAGCTCTATGCCTTGTCCCTATATCTTTGCTTAACAGGTTATTTTCTGTAAGAGGTAAAAAACATCCTGCAGCTCTAATTGTATAATCCTTAATAATAACTGCTCCATCGTGAAGAGGAGTATTTGGTATAAATATATTAATTATTAGTCCGCTGGAAATATTAGCATTTAATTGTGTTCCACTTTCTATAATATCATTAAGTCCTATCTGTTTTTCAAAAATAATTAATGCACCTATTTTTTGTCTTGCAAGAGAAGTTGTTGCAGAAATAATTTCCTTAATAATTTTTTGAGAAGTTTGGGCATTTTTTTCGATATTTGATAAAGTAAAAGATGTTCTTCCCAAATATTCAAGAGCTCTCCTTATTTCTGGCTGGAAAACAATTACTAATGCAATTACACCAACTTGAAAAGTATTATCTAAAATAAACTCAATCATATAAAGGTCAAATATACTGGATATGGGAATTAATGCAACTAATAACACAATTCCCTTAACCAATTGCTTTGCTCTCATATCTCTTATTAAAATATATCCATGATAAAGAACATAGTAAACAATACCAATGTCTACAATGGTATTAAAACCTATGTTTGAAAAAATTAATCTGATACGATCCATTATACCCATAATGTATCCCCCACCTTATTCTGCATTCATTTGTGCCATAGTATCAGCATATGATCTAAACATTCTTGCTCTTGAATCTTCATCTAATTCTTGGCTTTCAATGTAATCCATTATTGGATAAACTATATGCATAGCCTTTCCATCTTCTTTAAACCCCTTATATACCCACAATGGTACATAACTAATATTTTTAATTGATACTTCTCCTGTTTCACCATTTTTTTCTATTTCTACATCAATTATTAATCCGTCTTCAGTATATTTTGAAATGCGTTCTGTCATGCCATAAGGAACTAAAGTTTCAACTCTTTGATTTGAAATGAAATTTCCCATAGAATACGCTATAAATTTTGTTTTACCTTCATATTCCAATGTCTGTGTAGGCTGAATAACATGAGGATGACTTCCAAATATTATGTCAACTCCTTCTGTAAATAGCATATCAGCTAAAATTTCCTGTCTTTGTGCCTGAATTCTGGAGTATTCATCTCCCCAGTGAAGATATACAATTATTACATCTGCATTTTGCTCCTTTGCATAAGTAATATCTTCTTTCATTTTTGATTCGTTAATAATGTTTACCATTGCATCTAAATCTTCCGGGCTAAGAACTGTTTCAAGGCCATTGACCATTTCCGTATATGACAGAAATGCAAACTTTATACCTTTTACATCTTTAATTAAAACTCTTGTTTCAGTTTTTTCTGCAAAAGTTCCTATTGCATCCATTCCTCTATTTTGTATTTGCTCTATTGTTCTTATAATACCTGCTTTTCGTGTATCAAGGCTGTGATTGTTTGCAGTTGCCAATATATCGAAGCCTGCCGCTTTAATGGCATCCAATGCTTCATCAGGTGCATTGAATAATGGATACCCTTGATAAGCATATATTTCATTTCCAGCAGTTGTTCCTTCGAAATTAGCAATTGCTATATCTGCTTCATCTATTTTACTTTTTATGGCTTTAAAACTATTGTTGAAATCATAGGTATTTGTTGCCGCATCATATGCTCCTTCAATTTGTGAAGGATGAAACATAATGTCTCCAGTAGCCATAACTCTTACAGATACATCAGGTTTTACTTGAGGCTCCGGTTGTTCCTTTGAAGTTTCTTCAACTGTTTCTGTGGGTGCCTGTTCTATAGGTGGTTGTTCACCTTTAATTTTTACTTTCTTGTCAATGCCGTTCACAGCAAAAGAAGCTGCTAAAACACCAACCAATATTACCAATGACCATGACATTAATTTGATTCTTTTTTTACGTCGTCTAATTTTTCTGTTCATATAATAAATTCCCCTTTAAATCATACAATACAATTCTATATTACTATGAAAGATTTTGCAATAAATTAATTATTAAAATTGCATTAACCACTTAGCTCCTCTCGTTTAGAATGACCTGCCGATATTTTTTCTTCGCTTTGGCCCGAAAAAATAAGGTTAGGGCATTTTTATCAAAGCCTTTGGACCATTCCCTATTAAATCATATCTGTTTTCTTTTTTTAATGCCTTCAGAACCAATTCATAATTTTCCTTTTTAGAATATTGAAGCAATGCTCTTTGCATTCTTCTTTCATCTTTATCCTTTGGAACATATACCTGTTCATTAGTTAAAGGATTAAATCCCGTATAATACATGCATGTTGAAAGTGTACCGGGCGTTGGATAAAAATCCTGAACCTGCTCAGGAATATGACCCATATCTCTTATATATTCAGCAAGCTCTATTGCATCCTTCAATCTTGCTCCCGGATGGGATGATATAAAATAAGGAACAATATATTGCTCTTTTTTTATTTTATTATTAATAGTATTAAATTTTTCTACAAATTTATTGTATATTTTTATTGAAGGTTTTCCCATAAGCTTTAAAACTGATTCAGAAACATGCTCCGGTGCCGTTCTTAATTGTCCGCTGACATGATATTTGCATAATTCTTCAATGAATTCATCATTATTATCATATATAGCATAATCATATCTTATGCCTGAACGAATAAATACTTTTTTTATTCCTTCTGTATTTCGGATTTTTTTTAAAAGCTCTATATAATCTGAATGATCTACCTGTAAATTGTTACATTTTTGCGGTGTCAAACATTCTTTGTTTACACATGCTCCATATTTCTCCTGTTTTTTGCATGCTTTTATTCTGAAATTTGCTGTAGGTCCTCCCACATCATGGATGTATCCTTTAAAATCCTTACTGTTTTTCATTTTTTCAACTTCTTTTAATATGGACTCGTGGCTTCTGCTTTGAATTATTCTTCCCTGATGGAAATTAAGAGCACAGAAACTACAACCTCCAAAACATCCCCTGACACTGTTTATGCTGAATTTTATTTCATTAAGTGCAGGTATTCCTCCTGAGTCTTTATAAACAGGATGATAATCCATCATATACTCCATATCGTATACATCGTCCAATTCTTGTTCGGACAAAATATCCATTGGAGGATTTTGAACTACATATACTGTATCATACTGCTCCACTAAGGTTTTGGCAGATTTTGAGTCTGTGTTTTCATATTGTATTTTAAAGCTTTCGCCATATTTTTGTTTTGAAGATACAACTTCATTGTAGGTAGGCAAAAATATAGGATTGTATGGACGCTCACTATCCTTTGTTTTATAAACAGTTCCATTAATAAATGTTATTTCTTCCACAGGAATCCCGGATTCCAAAGCTTCTGCAATTTCAATCAAAGCTTTCTCACCCATACCATACACTAATAAATCTGCACCAGAATCAAGAAGTACGGACCTTTTGACACTGTCACTCCAATAATCATAATGGCTTAATCTTCTTAAGCTTGCCTCAATACCACCTATTATGATGGGTGCATCCTTGTAGGCTTCTCTTATTCTGTTAGAATAAACAGTCACTGCCCTATCAGGTCTTAAATTTCCTTTTCCGCCGGGAGAATAAGCATCCGTATGTCTCTTTTTCTTAAATGTGGTATAATGGTTCACCATTGAATCAATATTCCCTGAATTAACTAAAAAACCAAGTTTAGGCTTTCCTAAAACCTTAAAAGAAGATAAGTTCTTCCAATCAGGCTGTGCTATTATTCCTACTCTATAACCGAATCTTTCCAACAATCTTGATAAAACTGCCACAGCAAATGAAGAATGGTCAACATATGCATCACCTGTCACAAAAACAAAATCACATTCATCCCATCCTCTTTTTTTCATATCATCTATATTAATAGGCAAAAAATTCATTATTCCTCCAAGAACTTATTATTACATAGTTATTATACCATTAACACCGTGATTAAAACAATATAAAAAGCAGAAGATATTCTTCTGCCTTGTACATTAAAGGTGTGTACCCCTACATTTTTACTTCTATTTTATTATTACTTCTATTTTATTATTACTTCTA
>CAZCTI010000004.1:0-1803 GCA_964501385.1 uncultured Clostridia bacterium | reverse complement strand
ACCCCTACATTTTTACTTCTATTTTATTATTACTTCTATTTTATTATTACTTCTACCTCATCACCGTTTTTAAGTCCTGCAGCATTTCCTTCTTCAACATCTATGTGCATGTCAAGTGCATATTCGTCATTTACCCTTATCAATACATTATCAAAAATAAGACCTCTTAACCCACCAACCTTTACAGAAACTATGTCCTTATCCTTAAGACCATGTTTCTCTGCATCTGTTGTATGCATATGAATATGTCTTGAAGCAACTATTACACCTTTACTTATTTCAACTTCACCTTTGGGTCCTACAATTTTAACTCCCGGTGTTCCTTCTGTATTACCTGAGTCTCTCACAAGCAAATTCTTAATTCCCAAAGCCACTCCATCAGAAATCGATATTTCCACCTGTGTTTCTTTTCTTGCAGGTCCTAAAATCCTAACGCCTTTTATTGTATTTTTTGGTCCTACCAAATCTACCTTTTCATCACAAGCATATTGTCCAGGCTGACTTAAATTTTTTATAGGTGTGAGTACATGTCCCTCTCCAAACAGTATATCAATATGTTCCTTGCTTAAATGAATATGTTTGTTAGATAAACCAACAGTTACTTTAAAATTCATAACATCCTCCAAATTATAATCTATAGAAAAATTATAATCCATTGTGATTAAAATTACAATATCTAAATTGAAAAATAATTTAAGGACATTCTGTTAATCTATTTTTATAATTCGGTTATAATGTTAGTTTGTGTTAATATATTTATTTCTAAAGTAATATAAAATATTGACTATTGACAATATTACAAAATAATATGAAATATATATAACCAACTTATTTTCAGGCATCCATATTGAAGAAATATAAAAAAATATGGCTGCAGGTATGTACAATACTAACTTTTTTATATTTATTATATTATTCTTTACATCTTTTTTAGATATTGTTCTTTTTTCTTCATATAATTTTTTATAATAAAATGAATCCTCAGGAAGCATATTGTACTTTTTAGCTAAATTGAAAATTCCTTCTATATCTATTAAGATTACTTCAAATTTTTCTTTAAATTTTTCCAATAACTTTTCTGCTTCTTCACTTAAACTGCTTGTTGTTACTAAAAAACCCTTTCTTATGCCGCTATGTCCCATAAATGTCAACAGGCTTCTTATATCAAGCTTTTCAACTTCAATACCGTCATAAAGCTTAAACACTTTTATACAGCTTATATAACCTTCCTTTTCTGCTAAATATAAACTTCTTCCTTTTTTGATTATATTATTGTAGCCTTCATTCTTGAATAATAACTTAATAAGCATTTCAAAATCATCTAAATTAATTTCTTCAATTTTTGAAGAAAAATAATTCTTCTTAACTTTATTGAATAGAAGCTCCTTGCCCTTTTCATTTTTAGAATCCACATTAATTTTGTTAGTCAAAGTTAAAATTGCAAATACTAAAGCAGCTATTAACAGTGACAATATAATGTCAAGGTAAATAAAATAAATTAATATAAATACTGCAAAGCTTATAAGCATTTTAAAAAGTGCCAAGTCAGTTCTGTAGCTTAAATAATTTTTATTTCCTAATGCTTCTTTTACAAAAGTTTTTCTTAAATTATTATCTTTAATCATAAAATCACCTCAATGAAATTATTTCCAATTTGAGGTGAATTATACATAATCAGGGACATGCTATCGGGGACATTCCTCTTACCCGCAGGGACTATCCCTATATTAGAGGTGTGTCCCCATACAATCGGGGACATTCCTCTGACCGGCAGAGACTTGCCCATTAGAAAGAGGTGTGTCC
>CAZCTI010000003.1:27773-46764 GCA_964501385.1 uncultured Clostridia bacterium | reverse complement strand
GTAGGAATCATAATTGCAAAAAATGCAACCTTAGCGGGTGCAGAAGGAGGATGTCAGGCGGAATGCGGCTCAGCAGCAGCCATGGCATCAGCAGCAGTTGTTGAAATGATGGGCGGAACCCCCGAACAAGCCTTATCGGCAGCAGCCATAGTAATTAAAAATGTATTAGGCCTAGTTTGTGACCCTGTTGCAGGCTTAGTAGAGGTTCCTTGTGCTAAAAGGAATATAGCAGGTACCGTAAGTGCACTTACTACAGCAGATTTAGCAATGAGTGGAGTCTACAGTAAAATTCCTTTTGATGAAGTAGTGTGGGCAATGTACAAAGTTGGAAGACAACTACCATTAGAGCTTAGAGAAACAGCCTTAGGAGGAATAGCAATAACTCCTACAGCTTTAAAATTTCAAAAAGAAGTATTCAAAGATTAACCGCATATTGACAATGAACTTTACTTTGGATAAAATATAAGAGTTGATAAATCAACTTGGAAGCGTATCGAAGAGGTCATAACGAGCTCGACTCGAAATCGAGTTGCCCTACGGGCACGTGGGTTCGAATCCCACCGCTTCCGCCAATAAAAAAACACCTGAGAGATATAATGTCTCTTAGGTGTTTTTTATCAGCTAAAAATATCTTTTGCTGTTAGAATATTCTTCAACTAATCTTAATCCTTCGCCGAATCTTTGGAAGTGGATGATTTCTCTTTCCCTTAACCATCTTAAGGTGTCTTTAACAAGAGGGTCATCGGTTAATAGGATTAAATTTTCATAAGTTGCTCTTGCTTTTTGCTCAGCAGCCATGTCGTTATATAAATCTGCTATAGGATCTCCTTTCGCTTGTGTAAATTTTGAATCCCAATGTTCGCCATCTGCGGATTGTAGGAAAGGACATGTTTCGTGATTAGAAAAGTATCCTCCCATTCCTGCTGCAATTAGTTCTTCCTTAGTTGCACCAGCAATTAATTTTTTAAACAAAGTAGCCACCATTTCCATGTGCCCCAATTCTTCGGTGCCAATATCCGTTAATAATGCTTTTGTTTCATTTAATGGCATACTAAAACGTTGTGTTAAATAATTCATGCTTGCACTTAATTCGCCGTCAGGACCGCCATATTGATTTAAAACAGCCTTAGCCATTCTTACGTCTTTATTTGTCACTCTTACAGGGTACTGTAATTTTTTTTCATACATAAACATAAAGTTATCATTCCTTTCTATACAATATTAGATTTCCCAAGGCCATGGGCTGTTTATATATCGCCAGTTATCACCATATTCATGACTGAATATAGTCATTGGACCAAATTCCATTTCATAGACATCTTTGACAGTTTTTAGCTGTTCAGTGTACATTTTATGTCTGTATAAGGCTACCGGATCATTTGGATGAGTATCTAAATAAAGAGCAATGTCTAGTGCTGCAAATTGAAGTTTTTGAACTTCCAACAACATTTCCTGCTGTTGAATTAACCTTTGATTTGTTCTGTTATAATTAACCATAATTACACCCCTCTTTGAAAGAATTCTGAATATGGAGTTACTAAATCCGGGAATACTGTTCCGTGGACAAAAGCTTCTGTTAAATTGTTAAAGTAACGGGGGTTTATTTGGTAAGGTACATATCCGTATCCCGGTTTCGGATTTTCAGGCATATATGGCACCATTGGTATATAATTATTGTCATCTCGTTTTATCAATATCTTCATTCCTTTCTGATGAATATTTTGCTATTTCGGCTGAAATAGTATTTATTTATATTATTCATATTAAGACAAAAAGTGACCTATTTCTAAAAATGTTGCAGCACAAAATACGATAGCGAAATTTCCTATTGAATTATTTATTAATAATGATATAATATATATATCTTAATAAAGTAATTCGCTAGGGGAGCTTAAATGCTGAGAATTTACCCTCAAAACTTGATCCGGTTAGTACCGGCGAAAGGAAGACGACAGTAAAGCATAGTTTAGCCCCCTCCCAAGCGAAAAATGGGAGGTTTTTTATGTCAGCAGAAGTTTTACAATCTTTTTTTGAATCTGTTACGGGACAGATTACAACTGTTGCAGTAATATTTATATTATTATTACTGGTAATGAGAACAAATAAGAAAACAAATGATGTGTCCGTGTTGGTAAAAACGTCAATTTTATTGGCTGTTGCATTTGTTTTAAACCAAGTTACATTGTTCAGGATGCCTCAAGGAGGCTCAATAACTGCCTTTAGCATGTTTGCATTGTTTTTGGTAAGTTATTTGTTTGGACCAAGACAAGGTATTTTAGCAGGACTTGCATATGGTTTAATAGATTTGGTTATTAATCCCTATGTAATTCATCCTGTTCAATTATTTATGGATTATCCCCTTGGATTTGGTGCAATAGGTATTGGAGGGCTTTTAAGAAATACGAATTTTGGTATGATTAAAGGATATTGTTTAGGAGTGCTTGGAAGATATTTAGTAGTAGTTATTTCAGGAATAATTTTTTGGGGAATGTATGCAGCAGAAGGATTTAATGCGGTATCATGGTCGTTTTTTTACAACATGACATATATTTTGCCTGAAGCAGTTGCAACAGTTGCAATTTTATCTATACCTAAAGTAAGAAATATATTTGACAAATATAAGCAATAAAAAGCAAAACAAAAAGGTGATTGGTCGTATCACCTTTTTGTTTGTAATTAGACTGATTGCTTACAGTACTAATTCATAAATATTAAGCTCGCTGCTTTTTCTTAATTTTCCTATCAATGGAACCAATCTCGTAAAATGTTCCGTCTTCATATGTTCATCTAAAGCTTCTTGTCTTTCCCATTTTTCAATCATTGTTAATATCGAATTGTCCTTTGTATCTCTGAATAAATTATAAGAAATACATCCATCTTCCAACCTTGTCTTTTCAACTAATTCTTCATACATTTTTATTGCTTCTGCTGTTTTGTCTTCATAAAAGTAACCTTTTGCAACTACTTTAATCATATTTCCTCCCTTATCTTTTTTATTATTGGGTGTCATTGTTATTAATAATCGTGTCATTCTGAGGGCAAAGCCCGAAGAATCTCATCTTTTAAAAACTGAGATCCTTCGCTTTCGCTCAGGATGACATAATCACCATATAATTCCATATTACGCATGCTCATACTGAAGCTTATACAATTTGTAATACAAGCCTTTCTTAGACAACAATTCTTGATGTGTCCCTTCTTCTCTTATTTTTCCTTTGTGCATAACTATGATTTTATTAGAGTTTTGAATAGTTGATAGCCTGTGTGCTACAATTAAAGTGGTTCTGTCCTTCATCAGTTTTTTAAGTGCATCTTGAATCAAAACTTCAGTTTCTGTATCTATGTTTGCTGTTGCTTCATCAAGAATAAGTATATCCGGTTTAAAAGCCAATGTTCTGGCAAATGATATAAGTTGCCTTTGTCCTGCTGAAAAAGCAGCTCCGTTTTCTATTACGCGGTGGTCATAAGCGTCTTCATATTTTGAAATAAAGCTGTCTGCGTTAACATATTTTGATGATTCAATTATTTCTTCATCCGATATATCTTCATTTTTAAGTCTTATATTGCTTTTTATATCTCCCGAAAACAAAAATACATCTTGCAGCATTTGACCAATATTTCTTCTTAAGCTTGAAACCTTAATATCCTTAATATTTATTCCATCTATTAATATTTCACCTTTTTGAATATCATAGTATCTGCATATTAAATTTTGAATAGTTGTTTTTCCTGCTCCTGTTGCTCCTACAAAGGCAGCAGATTCACCTGGATTAACCGTAAATGATACATCTCTTAATATCCATTCATCTTCCTTATAAGCAAACCATACATTTTTAAATTCGATACTTCCTTTAAAACTGTCAATTTCAAGTGCATTTTCGCTATCTTTTATTTGAGGTTCCTCATCTAACAAAAGGAAAATTCTTTCAGAGGCTGCCGATGCTGACTGGATAATATTGAGCTGTTCTGCAAGCTCCTGAATAGGCTCAAAAAATTTAGTTATATATCTTTGAAATATAACAAGTGTTCCTATACTTACTGTGCCTTCGATTACCATTTTACCACCAAACCACAGAAGTATGCAGTAAGCTGCAATTCTCATCAAATAATTTGTAGGATTGTAAATGCTGAAGGTATACAATTGCTTCATATGTTCTTTTCTTAATTTTTCATTTTCAGTTTTAAACTTATTCAAAATTTCATTTTCAACTGCAAATATTTGAACAATCTTCATTCCTGATACATGTTCAGATATAAAAGCATTCATGGCTGAAATTTTACTTCTTATTTCTCTGTGAATCCTCTTGGATATTGTTTTAAATGTAAATGTAAAAATTATTATAAATGGTATAACTGTAAATGTTAACAATGACAATTTTACGTTGTATGAAATCATTGTAAACAGTACACCAAACAGCACAAATATGCTTTTCATAATATTTACAATTACACTTGTATACATTTCATTAAGTGCCTCTGTATCATTTGTGACCCTCGTTACCAATTTTCCGATAGGATTTTTTGTGAAAAAACTTAATGACAGCTGACTTAAGTGTGTGTATATTTCCATTCTTATATTGTAAATAATATTTTGACCTGTGCGTGCTAATATTCTTGCTTGGCTGTATTGAAACAAAAATACTACTATAACAGTCAACAGATAAATAAAAGCTATTTTAATTATACCTGCAGCATGAATGCTTTGTTCTCCTGCATTAACTACTGTATTATTTGTGTATTTAGACAAAAATCCGTCAACTGCTTGACCTAAAAGTATAGGCTGATATAGCTCTAATGCAACTATTGCAACTATAATTGCCAATGCAAGAACAAAGTTTTGAATATATGGCTTTGCATATTTTAAAAGCCGTCTTAATAATTTTTTATCTATTTTTTTCAATTGTTCTTTTTCCATATCTATTCAACCCTCTATTCCTGCTCTAACATTTTTTCAAGCAACTGTTTTTCGTAAATTGAGCTGTAAAGCCCTCTGTTTTGCAGTAATTCCTTATGATTCCCACTTTCAACGATTTTTCCTTCATCTATAACTATTATCAAGTCAGAATCCTGAATTGTTGAAATTCTGTGAGCAATTATTATGTTAGTTTTATTTTTTCGATTTTCCTTAAGGTGTGTAAGTATTTTTTCTTCAGTATCCGTATCTACTGCAGAAACTGAATCATCAAGAATTAAAATTTCAGGCTCCTTTATTAAGGCTCTTGCAATGGAAATTCTTTGTTTTTGACCTCCTGACAAGGAAACACCTCTTTCACCAATAAATGTTTCATAACCATGTTTAAAATCAACTATATTATCATGTACTGAAGCAGCCTTAGCAGATTCGGTGATTTTTTCTTGTTCCTTTGTTCTTACTCCAAAATCAATATTATTTGAAATTGTATCTGAAAACAAAAAATTATCTTGAGGAACATAACCGATGTTTTTTCGAAGGACATTCAATGGAATATCAAGTATATTATATCCTCCCACAAATATAGTGCTGTCATTTGGGTCGAAAATTCTTAACAACAAGTTGACCAACGTTGTTTTACCGCTTCCGGTTCTTCCCATTATTCCAAGGGTTTGTCCTTTTTCAATCTTGAAATTAATATCACTTAACACATATTTGTTTGAGTCAGGGTATTTAAAATTCAAATTTTTAACTTCAATAGAACCGTCAAAATCATTTATTGGGACAGTTCTTTCAGAATCTTTGATTTCTACAGGTTCATTTAAAATATTTTCTATTCTTTCCAATGAAGCAGAGCCCATGGTAAACAAATTAATGGTCATTCCAACTGCCATCATCGGCCACACAAGCATTCCTAAATATTGAATGAATGCGGTAAATTCACCTAATGTTATTTTACCGTAAATTGTTATATATCCGCCGTAACCTATGGCTACAGCCAATGAAAGACCTGCAATCATATGCATGTATGGATGCATTAATGCTTGCAATTTTATTAATTTCATATTTTTATTAAACGTATTTTTGTTGACATTCTCAAATGCTTTTACGGATTTTTCTTCTTGAACAAATGATTTTATAACTTTAATTCCTGATAAATTTTCCTGAACAAAATCAGATAAATTTGCGAATGCTTCTTGTTTGCCGGAGAACCTTTTATGCATTTCTCTTCCCATAAATCTTACTGAAACAGCAATCATTAACAATGGTATAATAGCTGCCGCAGTGAGCATCGGGTCAATTTTAGTAATCATATTGTAAACAGTAATAGTTCCAAGAGCCATGACATCAAACAATGTGAGAATTCCGGGTCCTAATGCCATTCTAACTGCTTCCAAGTCATTTGTCATATGAGCCATTATTTCACCGGGATTGTGATCTTGATAATACTTTGCGGACATTTTTTCTAAATGCTCAAACATATCATTTCTTATATCTCTTTCAATGCTCCGGGAACTTCCGAATATAAAGTATCTCCATAAAATTCTCCCTGCATAAATTGTAAATGCAATAATCAAAAGCTTAATTACAGCATTAGATACAAAGGAAACATCAAAATTATTTAATTCAAGTTGATCTATTACATTACCTACGATTAAAGGTACCAAAGTTTGTGCATAATCAACTGCTATCAGTGCGATAAGCCCAAAGAAATAATGAAACTTATACTTTTTGAAAAAATTTTTAATATAATTGCTTTTAATAAAAAATGTAGGCTTGCTACTTTTTGAATGTGAAATCATTTTACACTCCTTATTCTCGTATAATACTATTATACATCTTAAAAATGATTTTTAAAGAGTTTTATAAAATAAATACATTTCAATTTTTTGAAAATTGCATATCAAATATTTATAAAAATAAACCAGAATTAAAAGTATGTTACAGTTCACTCATATAATAATAAGTGCGTCAGCACGTTGTCATTTTGAACGCAGTGAAGAATCTCATCTTTTAAAACATGAGATCCTTCGCTTACGCTCAGGATGACAGAACCGGTTTGGTCTGAACAGTAACAAAAGTATGTTATTTAGGAGTATACTATTAACCTTTGCAAATCGTGAAAATGTTTACCTTTGCAAATCGTGAAAATGTTTTGACAATCTTAAAAAAGTGTGGTATATTATTTTCATTACATGGGAGCTTAGCTCAGCTGGGAGAGCATCTGCCTTACAAGCAGAGGGTCATAGGTTCGAGCCCTATAGTTCCCATAATTATGCGGCTTAAGCCGCCTTTTTTATTTAAAAGAATAAATATCACAATTTACGCAATAAAATAAAAAAATATATTGACAAAATTAAATTCAAACTATATAATCTTATAAAAATGATTAATTATGTATAATTTAATGATTGGAAGAGTAAATTAAATGAAGCTTCAGCGAGTCGGATTAGAGTGTGAGTCCGGTAGTGTAGTTTAATTGAAAAGAATCCATGAAAAGATTCTCAGAAGTAACAGTATGAGAATACGGTTAAAGACCGTTATAATGAAAGAGAGAAGCAGCTGCTTCATAAAAGAGTGGTACCGCGGTGTTAACACTGCCTCTTTATGAGCAGTTTTTTTTATGCCAAAGCGGCCTAAAAAGCAAATGAATTCATGTTTGGAAATTTAGTTATTACTAACCTGCATTAAATACCTCTTTTAGGACGGTAAGAATATTCATGCATTTATTAATATGCATTGCAATCATTTAATTAATAATTAAAATCAAAAATCGGAGGAATAGAAAATGGGAAAAGAAAAAGTAGTATTAGCGTATTCGGGAGGATTGGACACATCTATAATAATCCCCTGGCTAAAAGAAAATTATAAGAATTTTGATATTATAGCTTGCTGTGTAAATGTAGGTCAGGAAGATGATATGGATTTTGTACAGAAAAAAGCACTGTCATCAGGTGCAAGCAAAGTATATATTGAAAATGTCGTAAATGAATTTGTTGAAGAATATGTTTATAAAGGAATTAAAGCTAATGCGGCATATGAAGGTAAGTATCTTTTAGGGACAGCTTATGCAAGACCATTGATTGCAAAAAAACTTGTTGAAGTTGCTCACAAGGAAGGAGCAAATTATATTGCTCACGGTTGTACCGGAAAAGGAAACGACCAGGTTCGTATTGAAACAGCAATAGCAGCATTAGACCCCACAATCAAAATTATTGCACCATGGCGTATTTGGGATATAGCATCAAGAGAAGAAGCAGTGGACTATGCGGAAGCAAAAAACATAGATTTAAACGGAATAACAAAAGAAAAAATTTATTCGAGGGACCAGAATATTCTTCATATAAGCCATGAAGGAGGGATGCTTGAAAATCCCGGCAATGAGCCTGATTTTGATGAATTGTTAATAATGACAAACACTGTTGAGAAGGCTCCTGATTTAGCCGAATATGTGGAAATTGAATTTGAAAAAGGAATACCCGTAAAATTAAACAATAAAAAATTGAATGGCGAGCATATGCTTAAAGCATTAAATAAAATAGGCGGAACCCATGGCATAGGTGTAATAGACCTTTTGGAAAACAGACTTGTGGGAATGAAATCAAGAGGTATATATGAAACACCGGGAGGAACAATTTTATTGGAAGCACATAAATATCTTGAGAGCTTTGTATTGGAAAAGGATGAAGCCCATTTTAAGGATATGATAGGTCAGAAATATGCAGAGTTAGTATATAATGCTATGTGGTACAGCGGGCTAAAAAATGCATTTGATGCATTTATTGATTCTACTCAAAAGAATGTAACGGGAAAGGTTAAGCTCAAGCTATATAAAGGAACAATCAAGTTTGCAGGAATGACATCTGACAATGCTTTGTACAATGAATCAATTTCATCATTTAGCACGGGTGATTTATATGATCAGAAGGATGCAACAGGATTTATTCACTTATACAGTCTGCCATTTAAAATTCAAGCATTCAATGAAATAAACAAATCTAATTCATCAGAAGTAATATATAGCTTTAAAGAATAAAATATTGTTTCAAAAAAAGAGTCAATCTTACAGGTAACGGGTTTACTTCAAAAGTGCAAATTTGAGGGAGTCACTTTTGCAACGAGTTTTATAATAATATTTGAAACAAAAAAAGCATGTAATTCAATAAAAATTACATGCTTTTTTGCGTAATTTTGTTTAGCATAATTTGAATAATGCGTACTATGATTGTCCCTTTTTCTTGTGTTTTCAATTGAGTGCAAGAGAATGATCTCATATAGGATGGCACTGACGTGGGGGTTATTCATAACAATGACTTAATTAGGTGACTTAATTACCGCAAATAACTGAAAATTCTATTTTGTATTTATATTTCTTTGTGATATACTATTTAAACTGATTAAGGAGGTTTTAATTTGAACAGTAATAATAAAAATAAACAAATAAATACAATGATTGACGGCAATCCTTTTAAGTTAATACTGGCATTTGCTTTGCCAATGCTTATAGGTAATGTTCTTCAACAATTATATAATATGGTTGACAGTATTGTAGTGGGTAACTATGTGGGAAAAATAGCATTAGCAGCAGTCGGAACAGGCTTTCCCATAATATTTTTGATGGCATCATTGTTTATTGGAATAGGTATAGGAGCAACGATATTAATTTCTCAATATATTGGATCAGGAGATATCAATAATGTAAGAAAAACTTCGCAAACAATTTATACTGCAATGATATTAGGTGCTATACCAATATCTGTAATAGGTATAATTTTTTGCGAGCCCATACTTTTGCTAATAAATACTCCTGCAGACGTAATGCCAATTGCAAAACAATATATGGTTATAATATTTGCAGGAATGACAGGAAGCTTTGGCTATAACATTAATGCCGGAATATTGCAGGGGTTTGGGGACAGCAAGTCATCACTTTTATTTCTTGCAATTGCAACTGTAATTAACATAGTTTTGGACTTGTTGTTTGTGGTTGTATTTCATTGGGGTGTACCGGGAGTGGCTATTGCAACCATCATAGCTCAAACATGTTCTTGGGTTTTCGGAATTGTTTATATGAAAAAGAAATATGAGGTTCTGAATTTTCCGATAACGAAATTTTATTTTGACAAGGAAATCTTTAAAAAAATACTTAAGTTAGGTTTACCTACAGGGATACAGCAGGCTTTATTTTCAGTGGGAATTATGAGCTTGCAATCATTAGTGAACAGCTACGGCTCTGATTTTATGGCAGGATTTAATGCAGCAAATAAAATAGATACATTTGCATTTATGCCTATTCAAAGTTTTGCCAATGCAGTAACAACATTTACAGGTCAAAACATTGGTGCAGGCAGATTGGACAGGGTACATCAAGGTACGGTTGCAGCAATTGTAATGTCACTTGTTATATGTGTGATTGCCTTGATAATTATTCCTCTTGGACCATTTATATTAAAAATGTTTAATTCGGACCCTGCTGTTATAGATGCAGGTATGATATATTTATCTAATGTAATGCCTTTATTTATATTGCTTTCCATTGTATTTACATTAAATGCTGTAATAAGAGGTGCAGGGGAATCTATAATTCCTATGATTGGTTCCTTGGCATCAATTTGGATTGGGAGAATTCCCTCTGCATATTATATAGCAGCCAATATAGGCAAGGAATACTTGTTTTACAGCTATGGAATAGGATGGGTTTTATGGTTATTTATTTCTGGACCATATTATTTATCAGGGAAGTGGAAAGTAAAATCACAACAATTACTGCACGATACAAAATAAAAGGGAATCTCTTTGGAGGTTCCCCTATTTTTACTATGTTCAGGATGACAATTTAAATTCTATCTAAAACTTTCTTAATAATTGCAGGTGACATTCTGCACTTTTCTTCAGAAACGGCACATACTGCAAATCTTAGCCCCTTTTTAAGAGAAACAACAAATAAGTTTTCTTTAATTAATTCATCAGATGCTTTCTTGGCATCCTTGCAAGGAATGCTGACAAAGAATCCATCTCTGTAAGGCAATATTTCCAAGCCTGCTTCATTTGCACCTTCCACAAATGCATCAGCCCTTTTTCTAAGCATTGTCTTTGTTTCATTTACCTCAGCTTCATAGGCTTTAGTTTTCACGGGATCTTTTGCAATACGAGTCATAATCTCCATGGCAGCTCTTGTACCGTTAGACCAGTTTGCTCTGTTTGAATGCATGCATGAATAATAAAATTCTTCGGCTATTTCTTCATCAGAGGATATACATATTGCTGCACCTGAACGCATACCGTACATAGTGTAGCCCTTTGACATGCTGTGTGCCACAATTATTAAAATATTTTTCGGCAAATCCGAAAATTTAGCAAAGAATTTTCTTCTTTCATCTCCAACGCCTGCATAATCTATGTATGCACAGTCAACGATTATTATAATTTTATTTTCAGGGTCTTTGGCATTTTCTTTTGCAATATTTAATACTTCATCCCATTCTTCATCAGAAAGGCTGTATCCTGTAGGATTATTAGCAGGTGTATTTATAACTGTAACAAGCCTTTTTTGTTTATGAAGCAATTCTTCAAATTTTTCTTTAAAAGCTTCAAGGTTAAATTCATTTTTACTGTTAAATAACTCATAATTAGTAACTGTTCTACCGTATTCTTCGGAAATAGTTACGTATGGACTCCAATACCAGTCACTTACCAATATTGAATCACCGGGGTTTGTATAATTGAATATACCGTGTCTTACGGAGCCAGTTCCTCCAGGAGTAGCAACTGCTCTTATATGAGCATTAGGTTTATATTTGCCAAAGCATACATTTTGAACTGCTTCCAAGTAATCAGGCTGCCCTGCTACTTGTGCATATGCGGCAATTGCTGCATTTGGCATTGATTTTAATTCTTGATATACTGTATTTAAGCAAATAAGATCACCATTATCGTCAACTAATGCTCCAAGGGTGGAATCAATCACATTTTCTTTTCCATACTTGTCTATTGCTTCTTTAGCTTTTGCCGCCAATCCAAAAATTGCATCATTAACCTTAGGCCATTTTGCATGATCCGCAACCATATTAAATGCCATTACATCACCTCGTTATTTTTTCTTAATTTTACCATCTTAAAAAATATAAGTCAACACGAATTAATATCCTAAGATAATTTTGGGCATGCTATGAAAAATCTTAATAAATCTTCAATTTCGCACTTAGGATGACATGGCAGCAAATTTGTTAAATATTTAATTATAAAAAAGTGGTTGACAAGTTATGACAGTCTATGTATTATATAAAAGTTAGCAAAAATATTGATCCATTAGCTCAGCAGGCAGAGCACTTGACTTTTAATCAAGGTGTCCGGCGTTCGAATCGCCGATGGATCACCATCATAAACAACATTTGACGATCTATTGCGACGTTGAATGTTGCTTTTTTTTTATGACCTACCCGATTTCTTTCCAATTACCCTACGTTTCCTGTATTGAAGTATTAAAAATACTATTAGACAACAATAACTTTTTTCTTTCTACAATCTTCTACAAATTTCCAAGAAAAAGCTTGTATAATATATACAAATTGAAAGAAAAGGAGTTGTTATGAAGGATAAAATTGGGAGCGAAAATTTAAACGTAGAAGAATTAAAGATTATTGCTGAAAGACAAAGTGAGAAGATGGCAGCTTTAGGTCAGCTTGCTGGAGGTATTGCTCACGATTACAACAATCATTTAATGAGTATAATAGGTAATGCAACAATGATATTATTATCTGACGATATTGAAAGAATAAAGGATTATGCCGATAGAATAATTCATATATCACAAAATGCAGCAAATCTTACAAAAAAAATACTTATGTTTTCCAAAAAGGAAAGTAGCATAAATAAACCAGTGAATTTAAAAAATATATTAGATAATACATATAATATGATGGAATTTATTCTTTGTAAGGAAGTTGACTTAATTTACAGCTATGATGCAAATGACGAATTTATATTGGGAGATGAGGCTCAGATTGAAAGCATGATTGTAAATATGATAATAAATTCAAGAGATGCAATGAAGAATAAATTTGGGATTATTAAAATTGGCACAATGGATACGGTAATCTATTCGGAAATGGTATTAAGCCATAGTGAAATAATTACTCCCGGTAGCTATATTACAATTTATGTGGAAGATAATGGCTCAGGTATGGATGAAAAAATAATTAATAAAATATTCGAACCATACTTTTCAACAAAAATTAAAACTCGGGGAACCGGCTTAGGATTGTCGGTAGTGTTTGGAACTGTAAAAGCTCACAGCGGTTTTATCAATGTAAAAAGCACATTAAATAATGGGACAAGATTTGAAATATATTTACCGACACTTAAACAAAATAATGAGCTGCTTAAAAAGAAAATAAAAAATAAAGATAATAATTTAGTAATGTTGGTTGATGATGATATAAATGTTTTAGACATTGAAGCTGAAATGTTAGAGGATTTAGGTTATGATATAGTCAAATTCAGCAACCCCTTTGAAGCATTAAATTATTACAAAAATCAATCAAAGGAAATAGTGTTTTCGGTTTTGGATATAAAGATGCCTGAATTAAGCGGTAAGGAGCTCTTCAATGAAATGCAGCTAATAAATGATGAAGTTGTGGTAATTTTTATAACAGGTTATGTGCAACAATTAGAATATGAAGAGTTAATGAGAAAAGGGCTGACAATTATAGAAAAACCATTTACATATGATGAATTGTCAGAAAAAATTGCTAAAATTTATGATTAATTCATTATTATAATTATGTATTCTTTATATATTACACAGGTTATTCATGTATTATATTGTTAAAACAATTTAACAATGTAAAAATCATATTGTTGACAATTGATAATTTTTTGCTTAGAATGTAACTTGAAAAGAACAAAGGTTACAGGAGGAAAAAATGAATATACATGAGTACACGTTTGCTGAGTCTTATCCATTTGGCAAATTGTCTATTGTTGCAATGAAAGGCTGCGAAGAAATAGCTGATAGAATAGACTATTACTTAAAGGAATGGAGGAAAGATTCGAACGGTGTTATATATTCAGAGGATTCAGTTCTTAAAGAAACATTTATTTTGGATGCAGTGTGTCCAAGATTTGGTTCTGGAGAAGCAAAAGGAGTAATAAATGAAACTGTAAGAGGTCATGATATATTTATTATATCTGATGTTTTTAATTATGGGGCAACATTTAAAATGTATGGTATGGAAGTGCCAATGAGTCCTGATGACCATTATCAGGATTTAAAAAGAATAATTGCAGCAATGAACGGTAAAGCAAAGCGTATAACAGTTATAATGCCCATGCTTTATGAAGGAAGACAGCATAAAAGAGCTACAAGAGAATCTTTGGATTGTGCATTGGCATTGCAGGAATTAACTTCAATGGGAGTTGAAAATATAATTTCTTTTGATATTCACGACCCAAGAGTTCAAAATGCAATTCCTCTTCACGGCTTTGAAGATTTTCATCCACACTATCAAATGATAAAGTCATTTGTAAGAACAGTACCTGATGCTAAAATCGACAGAGAAAATATGATGATAATATCTCCTGATGAAGGCGGAATGTCGAGATGTATTTATTATTCGTCTGTTATGGAATTAGACTTAGGTATGTTTTATAAGAGAAGAGATTATTCAGTTATAGTTAACGGTAAGAATCCTGTAGTCAGTCATGAATTTTTAGGAAGAAATTTGGCAGGAAAAGATGTTATTGTTGTTGATGATATGATTGCTTCCGGGGATTCAATGATTGATGTGGCTAATAAATTAAAGGAAAGAAAAGTAAGGAATGTCTATGTATTTGCTTCCTTTGGATTGTTTACGGAAGGTCTTGATAAGTTTGACAAGGCATACGAGGATGGTATAATATCAAGGGTATTTACTACAAATATGATTTATCGTAGACCTGAGCTAAGGGATAAACCTTGGTACACGGAAGTGGATATGTCTAAATATATTGCAAATATTATTGATACATTAAACTATGACAATTCATTGAGCGAGCTTTTGGACCCAGTTCAAAAAATTAAGAAATTGCTTAAAAAATAAAGGAAATAATGCCTGTTATGCAGGCATTATTTTGTATGCCCTAACCCTAATTTTCAGAGTGTTTTTTCTGAAAAATAGCGGTAGGTCAACCGCTTTTTCGTTCGTTTTACCCAGGTAAATACGGTTTTAAATAATAATTGAAATATATTTTGATGTATGTTATAATTTTTATCATTAATATTAAAAAGTTAAGCATAATAAGAAGAAAGATACAAATATGGAGGATAAAATGGGTCTCAGAATGGATATTGGAATTGACCTAGGTACTGCCAGTGTATTAGTTTACATTAAAGGCAAAGGAATAGTAATAAATGAACCTTCTGTTGTAGCAATTGACATTAATACGAATAAAATTCTTGAAGTGGGAGAAGAAGCGAGGAAAATGCTTGGACGTACTCCGGGCAACATTGTAGCAATAAGACCCCTAAGAGACGGTGTAATATCTGATTTTGACATTACAGAAAAAATGTTGAAATATTTTATAAAAAAGGCAGTTGGCAACTCAATTATTAAACCAAGGGTAATAATTTGCGTTCCAAGCGGCGTTACAGAAGTTGAAAAAAGAGCTGTTCTTGAAGCAAGCAACAATGCAGGCGCCAAAAAGACATATCTTATTGAAGAACCTGTAGCATCAGCAATTGGAGCAGGTCTTGATATAACAAAGCCTTCAGGTCATATGATTATTGATATGGGCGGAGGTACAACTGATATTGCTGTTATATCTCTTGGCGGTATAGTAGTAAGCAGATCTATCAAAGTTGCCGGTGATAAATGTGACGATGCAATAGTAAGATATGTAAGAAAAAAATACAATGTTATGATTGGCTTAAGAAGTGCCGAAGAAATTAAAATAAAAATAGGAACTGCATTTCCTGTAGAAGAAGAAAAGTATATGGAAGTAAGGGGCAGAAACTTAGTTACAGGTCTTCCTGTAAACTTGACTATTTCATCTTCTGACTTGCTTGAAGCTATGGAAGAAACAATTACTACAATTGCCGATGCGGTACATTCGGTTCTTGAGAAAACTCCACCGGAACTTGCGGCTGATATTAGTGAAAAGGGAATTGTTATGACAGGCGGCGGCTGTCTCATCCATGGAATGGATAAGCTGATTGAAAAGAGAACCGGATTGGTTGTTACTATAGCAGAGGATGCTGTTTCTTGTGTTGCTAAGGGAACAGGTCAGTCCTTAGAACATATGGATGTGTTAAAGGATGCTTTAATTTCTGATAATATAAAAACAAATTACAGTGCGGGATAAAAAATAATAAAATAGAGGGTAGATATGAAAGTAAGGAAGGCAGTCATACCTGCAGCAGGGTTAGGCACTAGATTTTTGCCTGCAACGAAAGCAATTCCAAAGGAAATGCTGCCCATTGTAGATAAACCTACAATCCAATACATAGTTGAGGAAGTTATTGATTCCGGAATTGAAGACGTTTTAATTATTACCGGGAGAAACAAGGGCTCAATTGAGGAGCATTTTGACAGAGCCCCGGAACTTGAATACATTTTAGAAAAAAACAACAATGAAGAGCTTTTGGAAGAAGTAAGAAACATTTCTAAAATGATAAACATTCATACAGTGAGACAAAAAAATCCATTAGGGTTAGGGCATGCAATTTATTGTGCTAAATCCTTTGTTGGCAATGAACCATTTGCAGTGCTTTTAGGTGACGATATAGTGGATTCGAAAAAGCCATGTCTTAAACAAATGCTTGAAATTTATGAAGAATATAACTCAAGTATTCTTGGAGTGCAGCCGGTAGGATGGGAAAATGTTAGCAAATATGGTATAGTTTCAGGAAATAAAATCAATGAAAAAATATATGCAGTAAATGATTTGGTTGAAAAACCGGATAAAAACCATGCACCAACAAATATTGCCATATTGGGGAGGTATATAATAACTCCCAAAATTTTTGAAATATTGGAAAATACAAAGACTGGCGTAGGGGGTGAAATTCAGCTTACAGACGGTTTAAAGGAACTTTGCAGCATAGAAGAAGTATATGCATATATATTTGAAGGTAGAAGATACGATGTGGGGAGTAAAATCGGCTTTCTTGAAGCAACGGTTGACTATGCTCTAAAAAGTGGTGACCTAAAGAACGATTTCAAAAAATATTTAAAATCATTAAATATAGAATAAGGGGTGGGATATGTACAGGGAGAAATTTGAAATATGGATTAATAGTCCATTTGTCGACAGTGATTTGAAGGAAGAGCTAAAAGGTATTGAGAAGATGGACAGTGAAATAGAGGACAGATTTTATAAGGAATTGGAATTCGGTACAGGTGGCATGAGAGGGAAGATTGGTGCAGGCACTAATCGCATGAATTTTGTAACCGTAGCAAAAGCAACTCAAGGAATTGCAAATTATTTAATTGATAAGTTTTCAGATGAAGAAATTTCTGTTGCAATTGCCTATGATTCAAGAAATATGTCAAAGGAGTTTGCTAACAAGACTGCATCTGTATTTGCAGCAAATAACATAAAAGTGTATATTTTTGACAGCTTACGACCAACTCCTGAATTATCCTATGCAGTCAGGTATTTTAATTGTAAAGCAGGGGTTGTAATAACCGCTAGCCATAATCCACCGGAGTATAACGGCTACAAGGTATATGACGAATTTGGCGGACAGGTAGTTAAGGATGCCAATAATATAATTGAAAAAATCAATGAAGTTAAATTAGATGAAATAAAACTGTCTGATTTTGATGAAAATGATGCAATTCAAATAATCGGAAATGACGTGGATACACCTTACATAAATGAAATAAAGAAATTAAGTTTAAGTAATGATATTGATAACAAATTAAGAATAGTATACACACCTCTTCACGGCACAGGTAATAAGCCAATAAGAAGAGTTCTAAGCGAAATGGGATATGACAATGTATTTGTTGTTAAGGAACAGGAAGAACCGGATCCTGAATTTTCAACCGTGAAGTCTCCAAATCCTGAAGAAATCAGCTCCTTTGAAATTGCTATAAAAAGGGCTGAAGAATTGGATGGAGAAATAATTATAGGCACAGACCCTGATTGCGATAGGGTAGGAGTGGTAGTTAAACATCAAGGAGAATACATTCCTTTAAACGGAAACCAAACAGGAGCATTGCTTTTAAATTACATACTTACTACTTTGAGTGAATCAGGAAAAATTCCCGAAAATCCAGCTGTTGTAAAAACTGTTGTAACAAGCGAAGTTTCAAATAGTATTGCAGCTAAATACAATATAGCAACATTTGATACATTGACCGGTTTTAAGTATATTGCCGAATTAATGCAAAAATTTGAGGAAACAAAAGAATATAATTTCTTATTCGGATATGAAGAAAGCTATGGCTATTTAGCAGGAACTTTTGTAAGAGATAAGGATGCAGTTATTGCTTCCATGCTCATTTGCGAAATGGCTGCATATTATAAAAGACAAGGTAAGACACTAATCGATGTATTAGCTGAAATATATGAAGAACATGGATATTATATAGAAGAAACTGTTTCATTAAGCTTTTCCGGTGTTACGGGACAAAGCAAAATGAAAGCAATAATGGAATATTTCAGAGAAAACAAACTGAATTCTTTAGCTGGTAAAATGATACCGACCATCAATGATTACAAGATGAGTATTTCATTAAATCTTATTAAAGGAACTACGGAAAAATTAAATTATCCTAAATCAGACGTTCTGAAATTTTCTTTTGAAGATGGTTCTTGGCTTGTGCTAAGGCCTTCAGGTACAGAGCCTAAGTTAAAAATTTATTTTTCAATAAATGGAGAAAATAAGGAAAAATCAGCTGAAATGTTGGAGAAAACCAAAAAAGAGATATTAAGTATAATTGACCGTATTCAAATTAACATTGGTTAAGACCAAAATAAAATTAGGGAGGCGTAAATATGAAAATATTTAAGTCCACGACCCGAAAAGTTATTTTAATAATTTTCGTTTTCGTATTTACATTAAACACGTTTGTTTATGCAGGAGTTAATCCG
>CAZCTI010000003.1:0-27673 GCA_964501385.1 uncultured Clostridia bacterium | reverse complement strand
TTCCATTGGGCAAGAAAAATCATAATGGATTTGTATGGCAAAAATATAGTCAGCGAAGCAGAATATTTTAATCCCGACAATTATATTTCAAAGGAAGAATTCTTCATACTATTAAGCAAAGCATTGGATTATGCTAATAAAGATGCAAAAACTGTCATTGAAAACCAGTATACAAAAGCTGTAACTGAGAACCAGGATACAGAAGCTATTGCAGATAATAAAGATACAGAATCGGAAGAACAAGTGCCTGTTTTGTTAGTAAATATTGAAGGTTTTAACCCATGGGCTGTTGAATATGTAGAACAAATTTGCGAATTAGGCTTGGTGGAACAAGAATATTTGACTAATCCTTTGGGTAGTATAAATCGAAAAGAAGCAGCTTTAATGATTGAAAATGTATTTGAAATAAGTGAAGAATTTGCTTCATTAAATATAGAAACTATTTTTTTAGATATAGTAAATTTAGATGCTGAAGAAATTAATGCAATAAAAACAGCTTATACCAATGGTATTATGTCCGGAAACGGTTCAGGGGGATTTAGTCCCGATGCTTATTTAACCAGAGCAGAAGCTGCTGCAATAATGGTAAAAATTACGGAAAAGTTAAAATAAACAAATATTTTAGGGTGAGTTCTTTGGAAAGTACTAAAAAACTCACCCTTTTTATGCATGTTATAAATATAAAGGTATATTTTTCAATAATATGGGAATATTTACATTATAACGCAAGGAAATGTAATTTGTTTCTTAGAACAGAGAGGTAGAAAATTGAAAACTATACCATATAAAATAATTATTTTGATTATAATTCTATTATCTATAATTAATTCTGTAGTATATGCAGGAGTTAATCCATCAAGAGAAAAAATTGAAGCAATGATAGATGAAGTTGCCATAAAGAGAGGTGTACCAGCAATTCTTTTAAAAGGAATTGCAAGAGTGGAATCTGTATATAATCATTTCAATAGCGATGGAAGCCCTAAAATTTGCGGCACAAGCATTGGGCTTATGCAGATAAACAATGTATACGGAGGATATGACAATTATAGGCTTAAGCATGATATATTATACAATATTGAAGCAGGAGCAGATGTGTTGCTTAATAAATGGAGCATGAGCTCATACAATAAAGTTTCAAGCGTAGGCAATATGGATCCAAATATTTTGGAAAACTGGTATTTTGCCTTATGGGCATACAATGGCTGGGCTCAAAGTAACAATCCGGTATCTCCTTACGCTAAAAAGTATACATATCAGCAGCTAATATATGATGTAATTGAGAAAGAATATGGTAAAAAAATAAATAACATAGATTTTTCTTATCTTCCGAGAGATGTTAAGCCAAGCAGAAACTTAGTTGTCCCAACTCCTCAAAGCTATTCAAGCGGAAATATTATACTTTATGATATAGGAGATTATGTAAGGATGGATGGCATTAGGGCAGCCTATTATTTAAGAGACTATCCTGCGGGAAATTATATACATCAATTAAATATTAATCAGCTTGGTACCATTGCTGAGGGACCTGTATTAAAGAACGGATATTATTGGTACAAGGTAAAGATAGATGATTACAAAGAAGGATGGATTGAAAGAAATTGGCTTGTTCGTACAGGTGATACACAGTATGGAAGATATATTTATAATGATATATCATATCATTGGTCAAGAAAAATTATTATGGATATGTACGGTAAGGAAATAGTCAGCGAAGCGTTGACGTATAATCCGGATAAGGATGTAACATTGGAGGAGTATTGTATTTTCTTAAGCAGAACATTAAATTATATAGAAACTGTCAATCAGCAAAAGAGAATACAAGTAGATAATAAAACCCTTTTTTATGATTTTACAAATGTGCATTCTTGGGCATTAAATTATGTAAATGATATATATGAACGAGGATTGTTGGGTGATAAAGAATTATTAAATCCATTGACAAGTTTAACAAGAAAAAAAGCTGCACTAATAATTGAAGATATATTGGTAAGCAGCGATAATTATATGGATTTTGACATAAAGACAATTTTTTCTGACTTGAGTAATCTAACTGATGAGGAAATTTCAGCCGTTAAAACAGCCTATATAAACGGTGTAGTATCCGGTAAACATCTAAAAGCTTTCAGTCCCGATGAAAACTTAACCAGAGCAGAAGCTGCAGTGATAATGTCAAATATTGTAAAGAAATACGTAAGATAAGTCCCAATGTCACCACTATAAATGCACATAAGTGTCATTCTGAACTCAGTGAAAGATGCCATAACCCCATTCATATGATCCTTCGCTATGGCTCAGGGTGACGCTTTTCTTTCAACATTATGAAACCTTATATCATAAATTCTGTCAAATTCCTTTGTATCCTTATTATAAGTTACAGGGGATCTATTTCTGTTAAGAAGCTTTATAATTCTATAAACATCAATCCAAATTTCAGCTAATGCTTCTTTTTGAGATTCATCAAAAACCAATTGCATTCCAAAATGAAGGTGAGGAGTGTTAATGTTGTTGACATTTTCCTTTCGAGAATACCCTGTCATCCCCAAATATCCTATTACATCTCCTGCTAATACCACATCCCCTTCCTTAAGAGATTTGACATAAGGATGGTCCTTTCTCAGGTGAGCATAATAATAGTATCTTTTGTTGTCAAGACTACGAATTCCTATCCGCCATCCGCCATATTGATTCCAGCCTAATGCTTCAATTCGTCCTGATTCAACGGCAACTATGGGAGTACCCACTGAACCTACTAAATCATTTCCAAGATGCACTCTTCTAAAACCGTAGCTCCTTGAATTTCCAAAATCATCATAATGACCGTAATGGTATCCTCCTGCTATAGGTGAAAATGCTTTTAATCCATATTTTTTAATCCAAACTTTTTCACCTGTATTTTCATCTTTCACCTGTATTTCATAAGGTCCTACAAATCCTTCCAATACAGCCTTGTAAGCTTCATAATAGTAATTGTAGTGAGTAAGGTTTTTTGTTAATTCCTCAATACTTTCACCACTTTTTAGTTTGTTGATTAAATTATCCATGTCCTTAGACCGGTATCTTGAATAAAAATCACCGCCATATCTTGTTCCAAGATAAGCTAATATTTCAATCCAATCTAATTTAACCTCATCATCAATGCTGTTTAAATCAGCTTTTAATGCTTTATCCATTGCCTCATATGAAACTCTGTAATCCACCCACTTAATAAAGTTTTTTTCTTCATCTGCAGATACAGATTGAGACTTGTTCATAAACAAATAAAAAATTGCACCTAAAAATACTATAATTGCAGCAATTATTAATAATAATCTCCATTTAATTTTAATTATCATATTTATCCTCAACACTTACCCTTAAAGTCTTGCCCTGCGTTGAAGGTGTGTCCCCCTTCCTCTAATAGAAGGAACTATCCATAGTACGGGGACATTCCTTAAGCCCTGTTTCCTCTATAAATATTATGCAATTTATGGATTGTTAGAACTTTTATTCAGTTTTCTTTTAATAATTACTATTAATAAATTCATATTTAGGGTGAAGCCCTCGACATTGCTATGAATAAACTGCTAAGCAGCGTTTCATTCTGAACCGCAGGTGAAAGATGCCCTAACCCTATTTTTCATAGTGTTTTTTCTGAAAAATAGTGGTAGGTCATTCGCGATGAGCACCAAATTTATGTGAGTTTACGAACAATTAAATTTGTGTGCAAAACTGCGGAATATCAGAATTTAAAGATATGAGATCTTTTGCTATCACTCAGGATGACAAAGCAGACACTTAAGATGACCAAGCAAACACACAGATGACAAAGAAGAAATTATTTGTAAAAGTAATATTTTTGTGGTAGTATAAATTGATTAATTGCATGTTCATGTGCATGGGGAGGACTTAAAATAAATGAAGTTAAAATTTTGTTCATTATACAGCGGCAGCAGTGGAAACTGTCAATATATTAAGACTGAAAATGCAACTATAATTGTCGATGCAGGATTAAGCGGCAAAAGAATTCAGCAGGAAATAGTAAATATAGGAGAGGATCCTAAAAAAATAGATGCTATTTTCATAACACATGAACATATTGACCATATTCAAGGTGCAGGCATTATGTCAAGACGTTTAAATATTCCCATTTATGCCAATGAAAAAACATGGGAGGCAATGAGCCCCTGCATAGGAGATATTAAGTCCCACAATATAAAAATATTGGATGATAATGTTCAAATTGGGGATTTAACGGTTAAAGCTTTTGACATATCACATGATTCAGTCCATCCGGTGGGTTATAATATATTTTATAAAAATAAAAAAATCAGCATAGTAACTGACACAGGCTGTGTTAATAAAACAATTACAAACAGTATCATGGATTCAGACTTATTATTGGTAGAATCAAATCATGACGAAGATATGGTGCTTATAGGGCCATATCCATGGCCTCTTAAAAGAAGAGTTTTAGGTGAATTTGGACACATGTCCAATGATACGGCAGGACATTTAATTGCAAAGATTATTAAAAAAGGAACAGAAATAGTGTTGCTTGGACATTTAAGCAAGGAAAACAACTTTCCTGAGCTTGCATATAAAACGGTAGAATCCATTTTATTGGAGAATTCAATAGATGTAAATCCCGGTATATGTCTTGATTTAACATACAGGGACAGGTCAAGCAAAGTTTATGAAATAGGTGAATGATGAAAGAAAATAATGAAAAAATAATATTTGCATGCATGGAGCATGTAGAACAAGCAATTGATGATTTTGTAAATTTTCAGGAAGTTGCTCCTCAAATAATCAAGATAAAAGAAGAACAAAAATGCACATATTGCCCCAAAAATGCAGAGTACGAAATTATTAAATAATTTAAAATAATGCTTGAATTAGGCTTTTTCAAGTGCTATAATGTATAAGCTATCCTTGCTCTTGTGGAACAAGAGCCAAAGTCCATAGGGAGGTGACTCAGATGAGAAAATACGAAGGTGCTTTTATCTTATTATCTAACTTAGATGAAGATGTAAGAAATGCAGAAATGGAAAAGATAAAAAACATAATAACTGAAAGACAGGGAACAATTGACAAGGTTAATGAGTGGGGTCATAGAAGACTTGCTTATGAAATCGACAAAAAAAGAGAAGGTTATTATATATTTGTTGAATTTACTGCAGGCTCAGATGCTGTTAACGAAGTTGACAGAATCTGTAAGATAAGCGACAATGTTGTTAGACATATGATTACAGTAGAAGAAGAATAAATAGAGAAGAGGTAGTATTATGAATAGTGTTGTATTAATAGGAAGACTGACAAGAGATCCAGAACTAAAATTTGTACCTTCAACAGGTTTAGCTGTTGCAAGATTTGCTTTAGCAGTAGATAAAGATTTGTTTGGTGAAAAAAAACAACAAGCAATAAGTCAGGGAAAACCAACAGCAGATTTCATAAACATAACTGTATTTGGAAAAACTGCAGAATTTTGTGCTAATTATTTTTCAAAAGGAAAACAATGTGCAATTCAAGGCAGAATTTCGACAGGAAGTTATACTACTCAAACAGGAGAAAAAAGATATACATTTGAAGTATTAGCAGATAAAGTGGAGTTTGTAGGTTCGAAAGATCAATCTTCATCACCGCAACAAGGAAAACCGGTACAGCCAGATAGCAGCTTTTTTAACGATTTTCCCGATGAAGACAATGACATATTCCAACCCGTAGATGACGAGGATATCCCATTTTAATGCATAAACAATATCGGAAGGAGGAAAATCATGAGTTATAGACAAGGCGGAAACGACAAAGGCGAAAGAAACGAAAAATTCAGCCAAAAAAGAAGACCCCGTAAAAAGGTATGCCAATTCTGTCAGGAAAAGGCAACACATATAGATTATAAAGACCTTGGAAGGTTAAAGAAATATACAACTGAAAGAGGCAAAATATTGCCAAGAAGAATTACAGGTGCTTGTGCTAAGCATCAAAGAATGGTAACAAGAGCAATCAAAAGAGCGAGATCAATTGCATTATTGCCATATGTAGCAGATTAATAAAAAAAATTAGGATTTATGCATAAGCATAAATCCTTTATTTTTACTGTTCATTATTCAATGTTTATTGTTCACTGTTAACGGCATCCGCTGCCACACCCGCCACATCCTGAACCGCAATCGGTGGATTCAGATTTTGCTTTAGTGACAACAGGCTTCATTCCTACGCCTTTGCCGTCATTTTCTTTGCTGGACACAATTATGAATCCGCCATATTCTTCAATTAATGATTTTTCAGAAATGAAAGTAATTTCATTTATTACTTCGACTTCATCATTGTCATTTGCTTCATCAATAAATACTCCAAAAATAGGTCCGTTGCAACCAACACGGTCAAGTGCTATCCTCACGTTATAAGAATCAACTGTTTTATTGTCTAATAGTTCCTTAAATTCCTTATAAGCTATATCATCTATAAATATCATTGTATTATCCTTTCAAAAAATCTTACCAAACAATGATATCACATATAAAACTAAATGTATATAATTATTTCATACTTACGATCTCAACCCCGGTGTAATAATGTTTCAATATTTCCTTGTAATTGTAACCTTCATCAGCCATGCCATCTGCTCCCCACTGGCTCATTCCAACACCGTGACCATATCCGGTAGTTAAAATTTCAATTTGATTTCCATTTTGAATAAAGCTGAAATTTGTTGAATTCAGGTTAAACAAGGATCTGATTTCTCGACCTGAAATTGCAGTGTCATCAATTATAATAGTCTTTATTTTGCCGCCTTCACTTACTTCACCAAGCACAATTTTTTCATCTAAATTACTTTCAGTTATATCCATATCACCATACACTGATTCAATTTTACTGATAAATTCGCCTGTAGTTATTTTAACTGAACCATTAAGCCTTGGAGATTCTCCCTCATAAGGACTTTCAACACTTCTTAAATAAGGAACTGCTGCAGAAAATACATCCTCCGAGTTTTCTGTTCTGCCACCGCTTGTGGAATGATATAACGGTTCTATTATTTTGTTATCATAAACTAAAATTTGCCCCCTTGTTGATTCCACTGCTTCTTCAATTTTACTCCAGTAATTATCATACCATCCTTCAGAATGTGAATTAATTAATTCATCCTTTGAACTCCATACCTGACAATGAATACCGGTGCAAATAGGTGCACCCAAATGTTCAGGCTGCCCGTTTGGAAATTTTTTTAATCGATACAAAAGATAGGTTCTTGCAGTGATTCCTTGGGCCTTAAGAGCTTCAATATTGAACTCCGCCGGCATTTCAGAAGCAACCACACCTTTTAAATATTCTTCAAAATCGATTACCATAACTTCATTTGTTTTGTTGTTGTACACCTTGATTAATTCAGGTTCATACACCTCTATGGTGTCAAATTTTTCTTCATGTTTTATACTTGCATCCTTTGAACTATTCTCATCTATTACAGCTGCACTTGTTAAATTCATTTTTTTCTCAAAGAAATTCAATGACAAATTTGGAATAGTTAAAAGCATTGCAAACACAACAAAAGCATAAATTAGACGGTTTAACACAAAAATCAACCCCTTTATCATAAGTTTCTTTAATATTCTATGAAAAATAGAAAATATTAGAACAAAATTGTATTAAATAAAAAAAATGGGACACACTATTTTTAGATAATAAAGAAGCAAAAACAGGAGGTTTAAATGAAAAACAATAGATTTGCAAAAGCAAAAACAAAAATGAAAGAATTCTTTATTAGACTTAGGAATAAGGATACAAGCTTTTTAATAATAGCCTTGTGCATAGTGCTTTTGGCAACGGCTGTAGTTTGGAGATATACTACAAGACCTGAAAATGGAACAGACTTAGCCGAAAATGATAATCCAAATGGTGATGTTGAGGCTCATGAGGATCCTTATGAAGATTATGTACAAGGTATAATTGATGAATTTGAAAAAGCTCAAGGTGACGATGAGGATGAAGAGGAAAAAACAGTTCAATTGGTGGATTTAAAGTCTATGAAGGCACCATTGGCCGGAGAATTAACAAGAGAATTTACAATGGATGACCTTGTATATTATGAAGTAATAGGTGAATGGAGAGTACATAAGGGAATTGATATTAAACCAAAGGATACTTTATTGATTGAATCCGCTTTAAAAGGGAAAGTAGAAGCTGTTAATAATTCAGAAATTACAGCAACAGAAATTATTATTGATCATGGAAACAATGTAAAAACATTGTACAGTAATTTAGTGTCGGCAAATGTCAAAGCCGGAGATACCGTTGAAAAAGGTCAGGTTATTGGAAATTTGGGAAAAACAGTCAGCATTGAGGCAACAGATGGTGCACATCTTCATTTTGAAGTAATTGTTGACGGTCAACAAATAAATCCTTTGGACTATATTACCATTGAATAACAAAATAAGGTTCTAATAGGACAAATAAACGCATAAAAATGTAAATAAGACGGTATAATGCCAAAGGGGGTTAAAAATGAAAGATTACATAGAACGCAGGGCCATGGAGATTGCGGAATATATTATAAGTACTGAATCTACCGTAAGACAGACAGCTAAAAAATTCGGCGTCAGCAAAAGCACAGTCCACAAGGATGTAACAGAGCGTCTTCCCAAACTGAACCCTCCAGCTGCAAGCGAAGTCAAGAAAGTTTTGCTTAAAAATAAGTCTGAAAGACATATTAGGGGAGGTAAAGCTACTCGCTTAAAATATAAAGAAGCACAGAGCCATGACAAAGTTAGCAATATGTAATTAACCACTTGATGAGAGACACTGACTGCAATAGGTTGGTGTCTTTTTATTTTTTGTTCTTACTGCAAAATATAAGCAAAATACACTTAATTTTTTAAAAACTAATATACGTTTTTATTTGTCTGGGCAAATTTCAAAAAAAGTATTTTAAAATAGATGTCGAAAATTGTATATTGTATTCATTATAATAATTAATTTATCTATAGCAAATGTCAAGTGTGTTCCGTCGAATTAAAATTAAAGAATTTTATCAACTAAAGGACTTGAAGATAAAAAGATATGAATCTTTATATGTAACATTATTATTTGCAATGTAACATCGAGAATGTTACATTATGAAAAAGTAAGAGAGAGAGATTTAAACTTATTATTACGTAAATTGTATATGAAATTATTTTTTAAAAATTGTCTAATCTCTATTTTATGGTATAATAAATTATGAGTATTTGAAGGATGGTAGATATTATGAGTCAACCACAAGATTTAAATTTAGAATTGTTACCAGTTTTGGATAAATTGATTGAAAGATTTGAATATGAATTGGTAGAATTTAAAGAAGCTGGCAATGATTATGATAAGGATAAAATAGGTAAATATTTTTCCGCAATAAGCAATGAAGCTAATTTAATGGGGCAACAATATGGGTGGCTTATTTTTGGTGTTAGAAATAAAGATAAAGTTATTACTGGAACAGATTACAGAAATACTATAGGATTAGATAAATTAAAACAAGAAATATCAAATAATACAACAGGAAGAATTACTTTTATTGACATATTTGAAGTTTATCCGATTGTTCATGGTGAAAGACGTAGAGTAGTAATGTTTAAAATTCCTGCAGCAGTAACGTCTATTCCTACCGGGTGGAACAATCAATATTTTGGTAGAAATGGGGAATCTTTAGTACCTTTAACTTTAGAAGAAATTGATAGAATAAGAAATCAAAAATCAATTGACTGGTCAAAACAAACAATAGAAGATGCAAGCATAAATAACTTAGACAACCAAGCTATAGCTATTGCACGTAACAATTTTAAGAAAAATGCAAATAAACAACACATATCAGAAGAAATAGATAATATGTCGGATGAGGAATTTCTAACTAAACTTAAATTAATAATTAACGGAAAAATTACTAATGCCGCTATGGTATTGTTAGGTAATAGCCAGTATGATTATTTATTTGAAACTGCTCCTAAAATTATGTGGAGACTATATGGTTCTACTGGAGAAGACAAGGATTATGAAATATTTACCGTTCCATTTATTACTGTTGTAGATAAAGTATATAATAAAATTAGAAATTTAACTTATAGATATATGCCTAATCAAATGACCTTATTTCCTATGGAGACTGAACAATATGATCAGAGTTTAATTAGAGAGCTTATAAACAATTGCATTGCACATCAGAGCTATACTTCCGGAGGTAGAATCTATGTTAATGAATTCGAAGATAAAATAAAGGTAACGAATCCAGGTACATTTTTGCCACAGGACATACAAGTTGTTCTTGTTCCAAGTTATTCTCCACCATACTATAGAAATCAACTATTGGCGGAAGTCATGACAAAACTGTCAATGATTGATACTGCAACAATGGGTATAAGAAAAATATTTAATATTCAAAAAAATAAATTTTTTCCGCTTCCTGATTATGATTTGTCTAATAATAATGAAGTGGCAGTAACAGTTTATGGTAAAATTTTAAATGAAAATTACACAAGATTATTATTTGACAATAGGGATTTTGATCTAAATACAGTTTTTTTATTAGACAAAGTACAAAAGGGAGAAATTATTTCAAAAGAAAATATTAAATATCTGAGAAAGCTTGGCGTTATTGAGGGCAAAGTACCTAATATATTTGTTTCTGCAAAAGTTGCTAAAATTGTTGGAGAAAAAGCTCAATATATTAAAAACAAAGGATTTGACGATATGTATTATGAGAAAATGATTGTTGATTATATTGAAAAGTTTGGTAAGGCAAAGAAAAAGGATATTGTTGATTTGCTATACAATAAATTACCAGATATATTAGACGACAAGCAAAAACATTATAAAATCAAAAATCTTTTAACAAAATTGAAAAATAAAAAAATTATTACCAAGGATTCAGATAATCAGCAATTATCGTCTTGGATCTTGTTTAATAATGAAAAATAAAATAAATATAAACAAGATTTAAACGAGATTTAACCAAAAACTTAAACAATTAAACAATAAAAGTGGCTAAAAATCATACAATTTTAATGTTGTTTAAACTAATTAATATGTTAACATACTAATTTAAGCATAATAATATAAATTCATAAAAACACATGTGCATAAATATTTATAAATGCGGTTTCGGGCAAATTCTGGGCAAATTTTTTATAAAACAGTATAAAACAGTATTAATAAAGGTGTAGTTAAAACCTTAAAAGCATTGGAATTTACACATAGTATTAATACCATTTTACCCTTTAAGATTTGGGGAGGTAAAGCTACTCGCTTAAAATATAAAGAAGCACATGACCATGAAAAAGTAAGCAATATGTAATTAACCACTTGATGAAAGACACTGACTGAAACAGGTTGGTGTCTTTTGTAATTTTAAGAAATTTCAACTTCCTATTACTTTTTTGCACCTTGGATTAATAGGAAAAAAACAGAAGTTCAATCTCCTGTTTTTTGTTTTAATTCTTTTTTGATCTTTTCTATTACATGTGGTGTATGAAGCAGGTAATTATTTAGGACGGACTGTTACATTCGTGATGTGAGCAAAAACCCCATTAAAGCACCATAAATAGTTGTGCTTATGGGACTCGATGTAATTGGGCATGTTCCGGTTGAACATCCGATTATCTTGTAGTAAAGGAATCCTAAGGCTCCTCCTGCTGCTATTCCTGTTAATACCTTAAACATCATTATCCATACTCCTATTTATTCATTATTTTAACTATTTGAACTATGCGTAATCTTTTTTTTATTTATTTTTAAACTCTTTGTCAAGAATTGCGGAAATCTGATCCCTTGTCTGAATACTTGGTGTAGCAGCAACAACCTTGCCATTTTTGTAGTATATTGTGAACGGAAGTCCTCTGAAGTTGCGGCATTCGGGAAGATTCCTTATGATGTGTGCTTCAGGATTGTCAAATTCCATATCATAAAATTCAACATCTTTATAATCTTCCTCTAATTTTTCCATTGCTCCGTACACAGGAATGCACATTGGACCCATTCGACCGCAACACACCATAACATTTTCATTTTCTTGAATTGCATCTTCTAATTCTTTGGCAGTTTGTAGATGTTTCAAATTTGTATTAAGCATTTCTATTCTCCTTCTATATAGTCAGTCCTTATTTTAACTGAACAGTAGTTTGATTTAATTTAATAATACAATTATAGCATTTATGCAGCTTAGAAAAGTAATAAAGTCACATAACTTATATTAAATATTCCTTCAAATGTGAAATATTAACAAACTGTAACGATTTATTACGATAGTATCAACAATATTAACGCTATGATTACGGAGTCTTTTTATAATAAAAAGAGCTAAAATTATAGCTCTTAAACAAACAATTCTTATAAATTATAAACAATAATGTTTATTACAAATCCTATCAATGCCCAAATACCAATCCCTTTTGCTTTAATAGGAGAGGTCTTGCGACTTACTAAATATAAGATTAAACCTACTATAGGAATAAGAAATGATAGAATATTTAAACCTATACTGTTTTTATCTAATTTTGCCGGATTCATATTTTGATACTGATAATTTGCATTCTGATAATCTGTATTTTGATATCCTGTATTTTGATTTTGATATCCTGGCTGATAATCCGTTGCATTTCCTATTCTTGAACCACAAGATTCGCAATACAATGCATCATCGCTAACTGCTTTTCCACACTTATTACAATACATGTCATGCCCCCGCAATATAAATTTTATAAATAATAACAATTAATACAATTATAAATCAATTTTTGATACTTTTCAACATTATAATGAACATTTAATTTTATAAAAATTGTTTAGCATTATTGAAAAAAGTTTGATATAATGAAAATGATATCAAATTAATAATAAAGGGGATTACTATGGACAAATTGTCATTAGCAGCACGTATTAAAGCTGAGTTGACCAGCTACAACGGGAAAATGAGCGTCTACATAGATGATTTCAAAGGCAATATTGTTGAAGTCAATGCAGATGACAAGTTTGAAACAGCAAGTGCAATAAAAACATTTATATTAATCGATTTATTTCAACAAGTGCATGATGGCACAAAAATGTTGGAGGATATGCTTGCTTATACCGAAGATAATAAAATTGACGGCAGCGGAGTAATACAGTCATTGGATTTTGGACTTACTATGTCGGTAAAAAATTTTGCAACTTTAATGATTATTGTAAGCGATAATGTTGCAACAAACGTATTGATAGATTATCTTGGTATAGACCACATCAATGAGACTATACAAAAATGGGGATTTAATGATACGGTGTTGCATAATAAAATAGATTTTGAAAAATTTGATAAATTAGGTACTTCAACACCGAGGGATTACGGTAAAGCATTTACAATGATTCATGATGGAACTATAATCAGCAAGGAAGCTTGTGAGCAAATGCTTGAAATATTTAAAAAACAACATTACAACAGTATGATTACAAAGGATTTCCCACAATACTACTTATCGGGTGATGACAGCATAGCCAGTGAAGAAGAGCAAGTCAGTGTTGCTTCTAAAAGCGGCAGCATGAATGCTTGCAGAAATGATGGGGGTATTGTGTATACACCTTACGGTGAATATGTAATTGTAATGTTTAATAAAGAATTTCATGATCCGCTTTATTATGCTGGTCATGAAGCAACAATGTACGGAGCAAGGGTTAGCAGAATGGTATTTGATCAATTCTTTGCTTTGCAGGGCAAAATACAATAATTTTCATAAAAACTTCCTCAAAACAGAAGACACAAACATATTGTTGGTGTCTTCTGTTTAACTTCAAATAAAATAGATGTGGGTATTATTCTGCAGCTATTTTTGTATTATTTCGTAAACAATTATATACTATTTATACTGCACTTTATACTAAGCATATAGCTCAGTATAAAGTGTTCTTATTTTTTCGCTTTCTCTTAATATTTGCAGAGCAGTGTCAGCATGACCTTTGCAATAGCCGTTTCCTACAATCATGTTAACATCTTTATTTATTCCTTCTGCACCTAAAGAAGCTCTTGTGAAGTCTGTGGCCATACTAAAGAAGTAAACCGTCCCGCCTTCCTTAGCTGAAAGGATAGCTGCCATTTCACAGTTTTGAATATTTACATTAACAATAACCGTATCGCAAAGCTTTCCGTCTGTTATTTTCTTTACTTTTTCAGCTACTCCTATTCCGTCTGTAGCATCTGCAACTATATAATCATCTGCCAATTCTAACTTTTTTACATTTTCTAAAGCTTTCTCGCTGTAATCCAAACAAATTACCTTTCCGAATGGTCCGGCCATCTTTTTAGCTTCATATAAGCATAGAATTCCTGATTTACCTGCAGCACCAAGAATTAAAACTGTCTGACATTCTTTAACTAATTTTTTTGTTTGAGCCGGGGCTCCTGCTACATCAAGAACAGAAAGTGCAAGATTTTCCGGTATATCATTTGGTAATTTTGCATATATTCCGCTTTCAAACAATATAGCCTTTCCCTTTATATCAACCTGGTCAATACCTTTTCTAACTTCTAATATTTCATCAATTTGTAAAGGTGTTAAAGACAATGAAACCAAAGTTGCAATTTTATCTCCTACTTTTAAATCAGTCTTGCCTTTAAGAGCAGGACCTATTTCTTCCACAGTACCTATAAGCATGCCGCCGGAGCCTGTTACCGGATTTTGATGTTTTCCTCTTTCTTTAACAATATTTATCATTATTTCTTTGATTTTTTCTTCATTTCCATCAGCTTGTTTTGATATTTGTGTAAAACTTGCGGAATCAATATTTAATGTTTTTACATTAATAAGAATTTCGTTATCGTAAATTTCCATATTGTTATCAATTTTTAATGCCGGCTGTGGCAATACACCCTTTGGTTCAATTACTCTATGTGTTCCGTACATATTTCCTTTTTTCATAGTTCCTCCTATTTTAAGCTTAATAATATTTTTAAACTTTAATTAATAACAGAAGACTATTTGCAATTATCATGCCAATTTATAAATTATTTTTTATTTTGATAATTCAATTGAAAACACTATTATTTATGGCTATTAATATTTTAAAACAAGTATCTAATTTTTATTTGCCCAAATTTAGGCAAAATAACGCCCAAAATTAAGCAATATTTATTAATTTTAGGTATGTAGAAATATAATAAAAAGGTAATAAAAATCTTGATATTTATGTAACCATGCTTGTATTCAACATCAAATAAAGCTATAATATTAACAAATAAAATGAATTGATATTGAAATTATTAGCCAAAAATACAATTTTATAAATGAAAGGAATGTTAAAATGTTTGATATTAAAGTTTTAAGCAAAGAAGATACAGAAAAGTTGTTGAAAATGAATGATGTTATAAATGTAGTGGAAAATGTGTATAAGTCAAAGTCGGAGCAGAAAACCTGTGTATTTCCGCTGATTTTTCATGAATTTGAACCTGGGGTTGCTGATATGGATATTAAATCAGGTTGGATGAAAGAAAATAATATATTTGGATTAAAGTTGGTTTCTTGGTTTGGCGAAAATATTAAAAAGAATCTTCCTGCATTGATTGGAACAATAATGGTGATGGATTCAACAACAGGAGTGCCTATAGGAATTTTAGATGGTGCTCATATAACAGGAATGAGAACCGGGGCAGCAGGTGCATTAGGAGCCAAATATTTGGCAAGAAGTGATTCGAACACATTGTTGATTGTTGGTGCAGGACACGTATCAACTTATCAGATAGCAGCAACATTAATGCTTTTCCCTAAAATAGAAACGGTCATGATTTATGACCCAATTAACTTTGATACAGCTAATAAGAAGGCAAATACTATAATTGACACATTAAATAATGATTTTGGCATTTATGTTGATGGAAAAGTGAAATTTACAGCCGTTCAAGATATAAAAGAAGCAACAGGAAAAAGTGATATAATTATTACTGTAACTCCATCGAAACGACCAATTATTATGAAGGAATGGGTTAAGCCGGGCACTCACTTTTCTTGCATAGGTGCTGATATGTCTGGTAAAGAAGAAATAGATCCTGAAATATTCAAAGATGCAAGAATATTTGGAGATGATATCACCCAGTGCGTAAATGTAGGGGAAACAGAAATACCTGTATCTTTTGGAATTATAAAAAAAGAAGATTTAGCTGGAGAAATAGGCGATATTATTGCAGGAAAAACAATCGGCAGAGAAAATGATGATCAGATTACAATATTTGATGCAACGGGTATAGCTTTACTTGATTTAGCTACGGCAAAATTAGCACTTGATGAAGCAAAAAAATTATCTTTGGGTAGTACAGTTAATATATAAAATAAAAATGGAGGAACAAAATGAAAATTAAAACTTTTAAAGTGGAACAGTGGATGAATGATTATGAAAACGATGCGATTTATAACTTAGGTGAAACTTGCATTGATTCAATGACTTTAGGTGAATTAATAGAGCTTTCAGGTCAAAACCCGGAACAATTTTTATATGCATTAAAGGATAAAAGGATGACTTACGGTCATATTTATGGCTCACCGGAACTGCTAAACGGAATTTCAAGCTTATATAAAGATATTTCACCAAGTCAGGTTATTCCTACTCATGGTGCCATAGGTGCAAATCACCAGGTTATTATTTCCATGATTGAGCCTCATGACAACATGGTATCCGTAATGCCTACTTATCAGCAGCATTATTCAATACCTGAATCAATTGGAGCAGAAGTAAGAATCCTTCAATTATCACCTGAAAATAATTTTCTTCCTGATTTGAACCTATTAAGAAGTTTGGTAGATAAAAATACAAAGATGATTACAATAAACAATCCTAACAATCCCGCAGGGTCGTTGATTCCTGATGATGTTATGATGGAAATTGTGGAAATAGCTAAGAGTGTGGATGCATATATTTTATCTGATGAAGTATACAGAGGAATTTCTGAAGATGGAAGCTATATGACATCAATTGTAGATTTGTACCAAAAAGGGATTTCTGTGGGAAGTATGTCAAAGATATTTTCGCTTGCCGGACTTAGGATGGGCTGGATTGTATCAAAGGATAAAGAATTAATAGATGCATGTCTCAAAAGAAGAGATTATGACACTATAAGCTGCGGTCAATTGGATGATATGTTCGCAAGCTTGGCACTTGCCAATAAGGAAAAGATATTTGACAGAAATAAAAAAATCTTGCTAAAAAACAGAGAAATTTTAGATCAGTGGGTAAATGAAACACCTGAAGTAAGCTATGTTAAACCCGTTGCCGGAACTACAGCTCTTGTATATTACAGCAAAGACATTCCTTCTTACGATTTATGTATTAAATTAATTAAAGAAAAAGGAGTTTTGTTTACTCCAGGTTCCTGCTTTGAAATGGAAGGCTGTGTAAGAATTGGATATGCATTCGATTCAAAAACATTAAGAACAGGTTTAGATAAATTTACCGAATTATTAAGAGAAATATAATAGTGATAATGGAATGCTTATGATACATAAGTATTCCATTCTAATATTTTGTTTTGAAAATTTTTATAAACTGACAGAGAATTAAGGAGGAAACATGATAAATTTCAGTGATGTGTTAAATGCAAGAAATAGAATTCAAAAATACATTTCTTTTACTCCTTTAGACTTTTCCATAGGGTTAAGCAATGAAAGGACAAAGGTATATTTAAAATTAGAATGCCAACAAAAACAAAAGGCTTTTAAAGTAAGAGGTGCATTAAGTAAAATATCATCATTAACAGAAGAGGAAAAAGAAAGAGGCGTAATTGCAGTTTCTTCAGGCAACCATGGTGCTGGCGTAAGTCTTGCTTCTCATTTGTTGGGGATAAAAAATGCCAAGGTATTTGTTCCTGAAACCGCTCCTACAGCAAAGGTTGAAAAAATAAAATATTATGGTGCAGAGGTTGTGCGGGTTGGCAAGAACTATGACGAAGCACACAAAGTAGCGGTTGAAGAAATGAAAAACAATAACATGACATACATTGATTCTTGTTCAGATATTCAGTTAATATCGGGACAGGGAACTGTTGGGCTTGAAATTATGGAGCAAAATCCTGATATTGATATTATTATTGTTCCTATTGGCGGAGGAGGACTTATAACAGGAGTTAGCATTGCAGCTAAGCACATGAACCCTAATGTTAAAATCGTGGGAGTTCAGACAGCTGCATGTCCGGCAATGGTTAAAGCATTGGAGGATAATGTATTATATGAAGAATTTCCTTCGGAGGACAGCATTTGTGATGCATTAATAGGAGGAGTAACAGAAATACCTTTTAAAATGGCTAAACAATGTATTGATGATATTATTGTTGTTAGCGAAGAATCTATAAAAAAAGCTACTAATATTTTATTGACAGAAGAAAAGGTTGTATCTGAACCATCAGGAGCAGTGGGAGTTGCAGCATTATTAGAAAATCCTGAGTATTTTAAAGGGAATAATATAGCAATAGTTGTTACAGGTGGAAATTTAGACAAAGAGTTAATGCAGAAAATAATATCAGATTAATGAGGTGGGAACATGCATACTGATGAAATAAAAAAATTATGCAATAAGTATTTAAACGATATTATAAATTTTAGACATCAGTTCCATATGTACCCTGAATTAGGACATAAGGAATTTAATACAGCAAAAGTTGTTACAGAAGAGTTGAGAAGGCTTAAAATTGATGTTACAGAAAATGTTGAAGAAACAGGTGTTGTGGGAATTTTAAAAGGCAAATATCCAGGAAAAACTGTCATGCTTCGAGCTGATATGGATGCCTTACCTATACAGGAAAACACAGATGTACCTTATAAATCAAAGGTTGATGGTGTAATGCATGCTTGTGGTCATGATGGACACACAGCCTCATTATTAGGTGTTGCCATGATTTTAAGTGAATTAAGAGAATATTTACATGGAACAGTTAAATTTGTTTTTCAACCTGATGAAGAGTATGTCAGTGGGGCTAAAGAGATGCTTGAAGGTGGAATACTTGAAAATCCCCATGTAGATGCTGCTTTTGGAATGCATCTTTGGGGAGCATTTACAGAAGGAAGTGTTAAGGTTAAACACGGTCCTGCAATGGCAGCACCCGATAAATTCATTTTTAAAGTTATAGGCAAGGGTGGTCATGGTTCTACACCTCATCTTTGTATTGACCCTATAATGATAACTGTACAAGCAATCAATAATATGCAGTCAATAATAAGCAGGAGAAAAAGCACATTTAATCCGGCTGTAATTTCATTTTGTTCAATTAAGGCTGAAAGTACGTATAACACAATTCCTGAAGCTGTCGAAGTAATTGGAACAATCAGAACATTTGATCCAAAATTAAGGTTGTGGATTATTGATGCAATAGAGCAAGTTTTAAAAGGTACGGCAGAATGCCAAGGAGCTAAGTATGAATTTATTATAGATGAAGAATATGCTCTGCCACCAGTTATAAATGATTATAATCTTACAGATTTAGTTCAAAATGCAGCTGAAAAGGTACTTGGAAAGGAAAACGTGGAAGCTTTAAGGGAACCTTTGATGGCAGCAGAGGATTTTTCGTATTTTTCTCAAGAAGTACCCTCGTCATTTTTCTTTGTGGGAATTTCACCTGATGGCAATGAGGTTGCTCATCACAGCCCTGATTTTCAGTGGAATGACAAAGTTCTTTATACATCAGTATGTACTATGGCACAAACAGCAGTTGATTTTTTAAATGGTAATGAATAGTATGGCTCTTATTTAATAATAAAGCTTTGTCATCCTGAGCGATAGCGAAGGATCTCATCTTTCATGAGATTCTTCACTGCGTTCAGAATGACGAGGGCTTCGCCCTCGGTATAATATTATTCATATCAATTAGCTAATGCTAAGCTTATTAATAAAAATAAAAAGTATATAATTATTCAAGGTTAATAATATTATATCTATTCTCTCTTTCACTATACTCATCATAAGTCAATTTGCTCTCAAAAACTTTTGTGGCTAAATCTTTGCCAAGATATCTTATGTGCCATGGCTCATATTGATAACCGGTTATGTGTTCGGTTCCTTTTGGATATCTGATGATAAAACCAAATTTGTGTGCATTGTCAGCTAACCATTTTCCTTCAGGTGTTTCTCCTAATTCCTCAACTAACTCATAGTCTAAGCTTTCTATTGAAACATCCATTGTTAAGCCTGTCTGATGTTCGCTTTGTCCAGGTCTTGCACTGAATCTGTTTGCTGCTTCTTCACCATGTTTTTTAGCATAATTGTTAAATAAATAAACTTGTCTGTCATAGGATCTGTAACCTGATACTGCCCAAAACTCAAAACCGATTATTTTAGCTGCTTCAAACAGTTCAGTCAATGCATCAGAAGCTTCTTTTCTAAGCATTTTAGATTCAGGTTTTTCTACTTTATGTAATACTTCCACATCAACTAAATCTTTAGGAATATAATTGTCAGGCAGGCTTCTTCTTTTATTGACTAATGCATTAATTCTTTCAGGGCTTTCAATAATGATAATTTTTGAATCCATATTAATAATTACCTCCAAATTGTAAAAGATATAATTAATATTATTATTTTTTCGGCTATAAGTCAATTTATGAATACTATTAATACTATAAACATAATTTGAGCAAAGTTTACTTGACTGAAAACATTATTGATAGTAGAATAATTATGAAAATAATGAAAGAATATACAAGGAGAAAAATATGAAACCAACAATAAATGAAAACATTTCAATTTTAGGAGTTGCACTTGACCTTGGGGCAGGAACTCCGGGAGTAAGCTTAGGACCTTCTGCCATACGATATGCAGGAGTTGTTGAAAAATTAATGAAAATTGGCTATAATGTAAAAGATGAAGGAGATATTTTAGCCAACAAACCCATAAGCCCATTAACTGATGGAGTAAAGCTGAGATTTTTAGATGAAGTTACAAGAGTTAATACAGAATTATGCAGCAAAGTATCCAAAATTATGGAGGAAGGAAGATTTCCTTTAGTTCTTGGAGGAGACCACAGCATTGCAATAGGAACTATTGCCGGAGTAACACAGCACAAGAAAAATCTTGGAGTAATTTGGTTTGATGCTCATGGAGATATTAATACTGAAGAAACATCTCCAAGCGGAAATATTCACGGAATGCCTGTTGCTGTAAGCTTAGGTTATGGTCATGAAAGACTTACTTCCATTGGAGGAGCCGAACCAAAAATAAAGCCTGATAAATTTGTTTACATTGGTTGCAGAGATTTGGATGCAGGTGAAAGAAAGGTTCTAAAAGAGTTAGGAATTACAGTATTTACAATGCATGAAGTAGACAGATACGGAATGACGGATATAATAGATCAAGCAATTAAAATTGCAGGAGAAGGAACAGATGGAATTCATGTTAGCTTTGATGTAGATAGTTTAGATCCTATATATGTTCAAGGAACAGGAACTAGGGTACCGGGAGGTCTTACATACAGAGAAGGCAACTTAGCTTTAGAAATGATTGCTTTGTCAGAAAAATTGGTAAGTGCTGAATTTGTAGAAGTAAATCCTTTAATAGATCATAAAAATACAACTGCTAAAACTGCAGTATCATTGATGGGGTCTTTGCTTGGTGAATGGTTAATATAAAAATCATACAAAACAAATATTATTCTGCTGTCTCATTAGAGGCAGTATTTTTTTACTAAATATTTTAGAATGTTAAACTTTTACACAAATAATTTACTTGAAAGGTATTTGAATGTGATGTAGAATATTATAGCTATATTTAATATACTTAAGGAATTAGGGGTAAATTAATGACTGAAAGAGTTTATGACTCAAAGGTTATAAGAAAACAAATACTTTTTCTTATAATTCCTGTAATGTTAGAAAATGTATTTCAAATGTCTGCAGGGCTTATATCTTCTGCTATGATAGGAAGACTTGACCCTGCTTTAATTTCGGCACAGGGAGTAAGTTCAAGAATAACGGGTATACTATGGGCTTTATTCAAAGGTATTGGTGTAGGAGCAACTGTAGTTATGGCAAAATCCAAGGGTGAAGGAGATTTTGCAAAAAGTAAAAGGATATTTGAACAAACAGTAATTACAGGATGCTTGATTGCAATATTATTTATTATAATTTTTATATTCTTTTCATCTGATATTTTGCTTTTTTTTACCGATAATAATGAAATTCTAATCAATGCGGGAAAATATATAAAAATAGTTATTTTTACTGCTCCATTCCTTATGATTATGGCAGCAGTTACCGGAGCTTTTCAAGCTAACGGAAATACAAAGACACCTATGTACATTGCGATAATTATGAATATTATTAATGTTGTAATAGGATATGTACTAATATACGGAAAGTTAGGGTTTCCTCAATTATCATTGTTAGGAGCTGCTATAGCACTTCTAATATCTCAAGTTTGCGGAGCATTATTAGGAATATATCTTTTATACAATAAAAAACACGGATTGTTCAGTACTGTTATTAGTAAGAACTTTTTTAAACTTGATTTAGGCACATTGAAGTCAGTGTATTCTTTAGGAATACCTGCTGCATTTGAGCACATGTTTTGGCAGTTTTCAGCTGTAATTATGAGTAAAGCAATTCTTACTTATGGGGAGGTAACATTTGCTGCATATCAGTTAGGTCTGCAGGCAGAGCTTATGTCGGAAATGCCGGCGGTTGGTGTTGGTATAGCTTCTACTTCTATGACAGCTAATGCAATAGGCAAAAAAGACGGTGCATTGTTAAAAATATATACTAAACAGCTAATAACAACATCTACAGCAATAAGTTTGTTCTCTTCAATTTTAATAATTGTTTTTCCGGGTGTTTTCATGAGTTTTTTCACGAATAATCCTGATATTAAAGTAATTGGTATTAATTATTTGATTGTAATGGGATTTATTCAAGTACCACAAAATTTATCAAAGGTATTGAGCGGTACTATTCGTTCGGCAGGTTATAAAAATATTCCGATGATTATACAATTCGTAGGAATTTGGTGTGTTAGAGTACCAATGGCGTTGATTTTTACTTATGTTCTCAAATTAGACGTAATGTTTATATGGTTGTCAATGGCAGCAGACCAAATATTTAAATTTACTTTAAGTGCAATTTTATATAAAGTTAAAAAGGTTGATGAAATTCATGAATTAAAAGAAATAACAGTATAAACTCTCTTTTTTAAGAGGCTTTTTATACTGTTATGAATGACTGTGTCATGCTATTAATAAGCTATGAAGCAGCGTGTCATTCTAAACCTTAGGTGAAGAATCTCAGGAATGAAGAGGGACACACCTCTACTACGTGGATAGTCTTTGGGGGAAGAGGAATGTCCCCGTACTATGAGATCCTTCGTTATGCTCACGATGACAAAAATAGATTTTATTGTACATCTTTTCCTTTTCCATCATCTAAAACAAAAAAATTGTTGAATATACCCAAAACTCTGTAGTTGTCTAAAGCTTCTGAAGTATACACACTGTAAACTTTGTAATCTTCTCTCACTATAGAAGCATCTGCCACTAATCCTGATACTGCACCTACTACAGATTTTCCTATTTCAGTTGATGCCTGCACATCTTGAGCTGTTTTGGACTTGTACCATTCTTTGTAATCATCATAGCTTGGATTTGTTGCAAATCCTATTAATCCTACTACCAATACTACAACAACAACTATCATAATTCCTTTCATAAATTATCTCCTTATTTTATAAAATTTTTAAAAATCACTTCTTCTCCTCAGGTAAATTTTTTGAAGGTATTCATATTATCTGTAAAATTTTCTATTTTATACCAACAGTTTTATAATATTAGGATACACCTTAACAGTTCATGTCATAATAAATTTAATTATTATCTAAAATTCGATGGCATTTATACCATTTCTGGTATAGAATAAATATAGACAAATATCCGTTTGTGGAAATATTATGAAGGAGAAATATCATGACTTATTCTAATGATGATGCAATTCAACTGTTAGACGAAGAACTTAGATATTTAAAGCTTTTATCCAAACAATACCCTACAATTGCCTCAGCATGTACAGAAATTATAAACTTACAGGCAATATTAAATCTTCCTAAAGGTACGGAGCATTTTCTTTCCGATATTCATGGGGAATATGAATCATTCAACCATGTGTTGAGAAACGGCTCAGGTAATATTAAGCGAAAAATTAAAGAGGTTTATGGGGATATTATGAGTGAAAAGGAAATAAAAAGCCTTGCCACACTAATTTATTACCCCGAGAAAAAGTTAGAAATAATTCATAAACAAGAAGAAAATATAGATGAATGGTTTAGGATTACTATTTACAGACTTGTTGTAATCAGCAGAAAAGCAGCCTTTAAATACACACGGATGAAAGTAAGAAAAGCTCTTCCAAAAGAATTCGCATACATAATCGAAGAACTTATGCACAAAGGTCCTGAAGAAGACAAGGAAGAATACTACAGCGAAATAATAAATACAATAATAAAAATAGGCAGAGCTGATGAATTTATAATTGCAATGGCAAAGCTTATTCAAAGATTAGTAATAGACAGACTTCATATTGTGGGGGATATTTTTGACAGAGGTCCCGGAGCAGACCAGGTAATGGAGACCATTATGAACTATCACACTGTTGATATTCAATGGGGTAATCATGATGCATTGTGGATGGGTGCAGCCTCAGGCAGCGAAGCATGTATTGCAACAGTTATCAGAATATGTGCACGCTATGCAAATCTTGACACAATAGAAGATGGTTACGGTATAAATATGTTGCCTTTAGCAACCTTTGCTTTGGATTGTTACGGTGATGATGAGTGTATTCAGTTTAAACCTAAAGTTGAAAGCGATATTGTTTATTCGGATAAGGATTTAAAGCTTATAGCAAAAATGCATAAGGCAATTTCAATTATCCAATTTAAATTAGAAGGAGAAATTATAAAAAGACGACCTCACTTTAAGATGGAAGATAGATTGTTGTTTGATAAAATCAATTATGAAGAAGGAACAATTAATTTAAATGGGAAAATATATGAATTAAATGATAAGAACTTTCCAACAATTGACCCTAAAAATCCATTTGAACTTAGCATAGAGGAAAGAGAATTAATTGAAAAGCTAACATCTTCCTTTTTAAACAGTGAAAAATTACAAAAACATATTAGATTTTTACTTACAAACGGAAGCATGTATTTGAAATTCAACTCAAATCTTCTATATCACGGATGCATTCCTGTAAATGAAGATACTACATTTAAAAAAGTTCAAATAGGCTCCTCGGGCAAATCATACAGTGGTAAAGCTTTCTTTGACAGACTTGAAATTTTAGTAAGAGAAGGATATTTTCATAAAAACAATCCGGAAGCAAAGCAATACGGCATGGATATTACATGGTATTTGTGGACAGGTGCTGATTCTCCTTTATTTGGCAAGGATAAAATGACTACCTTTGAAAGGTATTTTATTGACGACAAGGAAACTCATAAAGAAAAGAAAAGTTATTATTTCCAATTAGAAGATAATGAAGAAATGTGTAGAAGAATTTTTGAGGAATTCGGTTTGAATCCTGATTGTTCTCACATTATTAACGGTCACGTACCTGTTAAAAGCAAAAGCGGAGAAAGCCCCATAAAGGCTAATGGAAAACTTATAGTTATTGATGGAGGATTTTCAAGGGCATATCAGGGAACTACCGGTATTGCAGGTTACACCCTCATATATAATTCCTACGGATTGCTTTTGGTATCTCATGACCCGTTTGAATCAGCACAAAAAGCAATAGAAGAAGAAAAAGACATTCATTCAACAACCATGGTGCTGGAAAAGGAAGTAGAAAGAAAAAGGGTTAAAGATACAGATGCAGGAGAATTGATTAAAACTCAGATAAAGGATTTAGAAATGCTTTTAGATGCATATAGATTAGGTTTCATAAAAGAACAATAACAAAGTATGCCCCCGTACTTTCGATAGTCTTTGTTGGTAGAGGAATGTCCCCAAATAAAATAAGAATATAAGACATTTTTCATTCATACTTTATAAAAAGAAAGTATGGTGATTAAATGTCTTCTTTTTATTCAAGCATTGTTCAAAATTTTTTTATAGCATTTGGAGTGGTGATAGGAGCCAGTTTATTTTCAGGATTAGGGGCTCTTATAACCAACAATCCTCCTTTCAAAGTGATGACTGAGGTGGCAGGTTCTATTAAAATATGGGCTATAGCTGCATCTTTGGGTGGAACTTTTACATCCTTTGCAATGATTGAAAAAGGATTATTTGAAGGTGAAATAAAAACATTGATAAAACAAGCATTTTATATTTTGATTTCATTAACTGGATCAAATGTAGGATATGAATTCATCAGACTTCTTCAAAGGTGTGGTGCTATATGGGATAAATGGTGAAATTTATGAAAGCAAGTAAAATTAAAAAGATTAAAAACAAAAAAGGTACGGTATATAAATTTTTTATATGCTTTATAACGGGATTGTTGTGGGGGACTATCATAGGTTCTGTAGGAATCAGTATGTTAATAAGCTATAGAATGGATGCTTTTTACGAAAAAATTGCATATCTTGAGAATATTATTGCAGATAAAAATGAGAAACTTGCAAAGCTTGAAAAGTCAATAAACAATTCAAATATAGTGCTGAAGGATATTTCCATAATCTTAGAATTTACTAAATTAAGTGAGGAACAAATAAATCAAATAGATAGCATTAAAATTGAAAAAGCAATAAAAGAAAAGTTCAGAACCTTATTAGGCAAGGAAATCAGAGGTTTGGATGCAGATATTTTAATGCAGGTTATTGATAAAAGAATTTTGAAATTTAATAATGTTGAATATCAATTAACTGTCAATAAATTAATTTTGTCTGATATTTTAAAACTATGGGTAGGAGTATCTCTTTTGGAAGTAGCCTCATAAGTTTTCAGATTGTAATGTAATGTTAATGTTTATCCTGTCTATTTTTATGGTATAATGTAAAAAAAAGAAATAAAGAGGTGGATAATGAAAATAAAATATTTTAAATGGCCAATTTTTATTTCATTGTTATTAGTGATTACACTGATTCAATATTCTGCACCAGATGCTTATGCAGAAGGACCTATCAGGATTATAATAGATAGAAGGAAAATTACGTCTGATGTGGATCCGTTTATCAGCAATGACAGAACATTGGTGCCAATAAGAATAATAGCGGAAGAGTTAGACTGTGTTGTTGATTGGGATAATGATAACAGGGCTGTGCATATTTCTAAGGAAGATATTCATATAGTTCTTAGAATTGACAGTTATTTGGTTGAATATACAAATGACAATGAAACAACTTATACTATGATTGATGTGGCTCCTCAAATAAAAGAAGACCGCACTTTTGTTCCCATACGTTTAGTAAGCAATGTTTTAGGGGTTGGAATAGAATGGAATAATGACCAAAGAGCAGTATATATTGACTCCAAAAAAAGCTCGGATGTTACACCGTTTTTTAATGTGGAAATTTCATCGGTTAAACCGGGACAAACTATCACCGGAACAACTGATTTATATACAAACAGCCAAATACCGACAGGAGCAAAAGAAATTAAATATCTTCTTTTGGACAGGGATACGGCTAAGGGATTTGTTATAGCTACAGGCACCGATTTAGTAAAGAACTATGAATGGGTGCCTGCTATGGAAAATAACGGCTCAAAAGTTTTAGTGGCAGCATTTTATGATGCACAGGGCAA
>CAZCTI010000002.1:0-52595 GCA_964501385.1 uncultured Clostridia bacterium | reverse complement strand
CATCTTCAATTCTTAATTTCTTTTCTTTCATTTCAGTTTCTGTAGCTGCTCCAACATTGATAACTGCTACTCCACCTGTTAATTTAGCAAGTCTTTCCTGTAATTTTTCTTTGTCAAATTCTGAAGTTGATTCTTCGTATTGAGCTTTAATTTGTTTAGCTCTTTCGTCGATATCCGCTTTGTTTCCTGAACCGTTTACTATAACGGTATTTTCTTTGTCTATTTTAACAGTTCCTGCATTTCCAAGCATATCTAATGTAGTTTCTTTTAAATCAAGACCTAACTCTTCGGATATTACCTGACCACCTGTAAGAATTGCAATGTCTCTTAACATTTCTTTTCTTCTGTCACCAAATCCCGGAGCTTTTACTGCCACACAGTTAAATGTTCCTCTTAATTTATTAACTACCAATGTAGCCAATGCTTCGCCTTCAACATCTTCTGCTATAATAACCAATGATTTGCCTGTTTGAACAATTTGTTCTAAAACAGGAAGCACTTCCTGAATGTTTGAAATTTTCTTGTCTGTTATTAATATATACGGATTTTCTAAAACAGCTTCCATTTTTTCAGTATTAGTTACCATGTATGCTGATAAGTACCCTCTGTCAAACTGCATACCTTCAACTACAGTAAGCTCAGTTCCCATAGTTTTAGATTCTTCAACAGTTATAACACCGTCCTTGCCAACTTCATCCATAGCTTGTGATATTAATTTTCCTATTTCTTCATCACCTGCTGAAATAGATGCTATTTGAGCAATTTCTTCTGATGTTTCAACTTTCTTAGTTATGTTTTTAAGTTCATTTACAGAAGCTTCAACTGCTTTTTGGATTCCTTTTCTAAGAATCATAGGGTTAGCTCCTGCTGCAACGTTTTTAAGACCTTCTCTTATTATTGCTTGTGCCAGCAATGTTGCTGTAGTAGTTCCGTCCCCTGCCACATCATTTGTCTTTGTTGCAACTTCTTTAACCAATTGTGCTCCCATATTTTCATATGGGTCTGATAGTTCTATTTCTCTTGCAATTGTAACACCGTCATTAGTAATTTGCGGTGAACCGAATGTTTTGTTTAAAACAACATTTCTTCCCTTTGGTCCTAATGTAACTTTTACTGTATCTGCTAAAACATTAACGCCTCTTTCCATTGAGCGGCGTGCATCTTCATCAAATTTAATTATTTTTGCCATAATACCTCTCCTTTTTTATTCAATAACTGCTAATACGTCAGCTAATTTAATTATAATTAATTCTTCGCCATCAATCTTTACTTCAGTTCCTGCAAATTTAGAGTAAATAACTTTATCCCCAACTTTAATTTCGTCTTTTTTCTTTTCATCGTTGGTTATACCTGCACCAACTGCAAGAACTTCTGCAACCTGTGGTTTTTCTTTTGCAGAGCCCGGTAATACTATGCCGCTTTTAGTTTTTTCTTCAGCTTCAGTCATTTTAATAACTATTCTTTCGCCTAATGGTTTTACTGTCATAATCAATTCCTCCTATTTATTTAATGTTATTATATCCGATTTATTGTTAGCACTCGACCTCAAAGAGTGCTAACACTTAATTCTTATATTACTCATTTGCCTTTATGTTTTCAAGCTCTAATTTTGTTTATTTATAGGCATTTTTATATTATTTTCTTAAATTTAACTAATTATTCTCCATATTACTTTAAATTACTTTAAATTTCGCTTATGGTAGTGGTACAGGGATGTTGTTGTAATTATATTTTAAATAATAGATGTTTTTTATATAATTATGTTGTATAATTAATTTACCAGTATAACACATAGGAGGGGTTAGAAATGGCTCTTGTAACATCTAAAGAAATGTTTAAAAAAGCATATGAAGGCAATTATGCTGTAGGTGCCTTCAATGTTAACAACATGGAAATTATTCAAGGAATCGTAGATGCAGCAAAACAAGAAAATGCACCGCTTATACTTCAAGTTTCAGCGGGAGCAAGAAAATATGCAAACCCAATTTATTTAAGAAAGCTTGTGGAAGCAGCTATTGAAGACACAGGATTAGATATTTGCCTTCACTTGGACCATGGTGAAGATTTTGAAATTTGCAAGCAATGTGTGGATGATGGTTTTACATCTGTTATGATTGATGGTTCTAAATATCCTTTTGAAGAAAATATTGCTCTTACTAAAAAAGTAGTTGAATATGCTCACTCCAAGGGAGTTGTTGTTGAAGCAGAACTTGGAAAATTAGCAGGAGTAGAGGATGCAATAAAGGTTAGTGCTAAGGATGCTACATATACAAATCCGGCACAAGCTTTGGAATTTGTTGAAAGAACAGGTGTTGACTCATTGGCAATTGCAATAGGAACAAGTCATGGTGCCTATAAATTTAAGGGAGATCCAAGTTTAGACTTTGAAAGATTAGAAACTATATCTAAGCTTCTTCCCGACTTCCCATTAGTTTTGCATGGTTCATCCTCAGTACCAAAAGAATTTGTAGACCTATGCAACAAATATGGAGGACAAATACCGGGAGCTGCAGGAGTTCCGGAAGAAATGCTAAGACGTGCTTCTCAAATGGGGGTATGCAAAATAAATATTGATACTGATTTAAGACTTGCCCTTACGGCATGTATACGACAATATTTTGTTGAACATCCTTCTGAGTTTGACCCAAGAAAATATTTAGGACCGGGAAGAACCGCTATTAAAGATATGGTTGCTCACAAAATGAGAAATGTGCTTGGTTGCAGCAACAAGAGATAATAATAAAACAAGGGGACGTGGTTGTGACAACAACCCCGTCCCCTCGTCATTACATTTTTACTCTCTTATATGCTTCCACCAATAATTTTTCATTTTTAACTATTGCTTTTTCTAAAGTTCCGCTGCAGAATTCTCCCTTACAGTCGCTGCAAACAAACGACATTTGTACTCTGTTGAATTCAATGCTTTCCAACGTCATTGTAATCTGCACCTTTTCTCCTACCATTGTTGGATGAAAGTGATTTGACTGAAAGCTTGTTACTACTGTTATATGATCCTGCGGTATGTAAGGTAATAACATATTCCAAGATATTTCTATAATAGTTGCAAGCAAAGCCGGAGTTGACATCAGATTTTCAATTCGAACCGATTTAGTTATATGGGAATCTGAGGGAGTAATCGTTTTTTCATAAGTAGATGACAATCCTGTACAAATTCTGTTTCTATTCATAAAGCCTCCAAAAAATAAACTTTATTAAATTTTAACAGATTAGTAGATATTTTGCAATAAAAATATTTCGAATATCAAATTATTTGAAATAGAAATTGTTTATTTCATATTTAGATCATTTATATATGTCGAAACATAGTTTTTATCAACTGTTACAACGGCAAAGTATGTTTCATTTTCTTTTTGGATTTCTTTTTCTATTAAACTTACAAGCTCTCGTGATTTTATATCACAATCCACGGGTACTAACACATCAAATATTAAATTAGTATGCGTATCACCTTTAACTACTCTAAAATCATGTATTGTGAGCTTTTCATCAATGCTCTTGACTTTTTTTTCAGTCATGATTTTCAATGCATTTATTTCCTTATCATCTGTAATTATAGGGTCTAAATGAATAACAATGTTTATATTTAATTCTCTTGCAAAATCTCTTTCTATATTATCAATTAAATCATGGGATTTTAATATGTCTTCTTTTGCATCAACTTCTGCATGAACTGTTGCAAAGTATCTCTTAGGTCCGTAATTATGAACTACTAAGTCGTGGGTATTTAATATACCTTCATAAGACATAATCTTATTTTCTATTGACTCCAAAAACTCTGCATCGGGCATCTCTCCAAGTAACGGATTTAATATATCCTTTAATATTTCAAATCCCGAATACAAAATAAACAATGCCACTAAAACTCCCACATATCCGTCAACCTCATAATCTGTTACTCTTGATATAACTACCGATAATAATACAACAGTTGTGGCTATCACATCATTTCTTGAATCTGCACCGGCAGCCTTAATTGTTGAAGATGAAATTTTGCTGCCCATTTTATTATAAAATAAGCTTAGCCATAACTTAGCCAATATGGAAATAATCAGCACTACCGTCATTTCTATTGAAAAAACAGTTTTTTCAGGATTCACAATTTTATTATAGGATGATTTAATAAGCTCCACACCAACCAAAAGAACAGCAGCTCCTAAAATAAGCCCAGTAAGATATTCAACCCTGGCATGACCGAAGGGGTGATCTTTGTCGGCAGGCTTTCCAGAAATTTTAAAACCAACTAAGGTTATTATTGAGGATGCTCCGTCGGATAAATTATTTAGTCCATCAGCCAAAACAGAAATGCTATTAAATAATATTCCTGTTAAAATTTTACTAATACTTAATAAAGAATTTACAATTATGCCCACAATGCTTGAAACTGTACCATAGGATTCTCTTACCTTCGGGTCATTAACATCTTCATGATTTTTAATAAATTTATTAATAATAAAATTAGTCATTGCATTCCCCTACTAAATCTAATTTTTTATATAATTCTTCAATTTTTAATTTTAAATTGTTATACTCATTGTATTTTTTATTATATTCATCTAAATTCATATCATACGTTGTGTTTAATAATACTTCAAGTTTTATTATTTTGTTTTCAGTTTCCAATATGTCGTATTCAAGCTTTTCTAAATACCTCCTTGCTTTTTCCTTGTTTCTTGTTTCTTCTTTTCTTCTTAAATATTCTTCCTTACCCAAAGAAACAGTATTGGCTTTTTCCGGGATAGCATTAAAATTTTCTGCTATTCTTTGCTTTTCCTGCTTATATCCTTCATAATCAAAATCATATATTTTAAACCTTTTATTTTCAATTTCTCCTATGCAGGTAGCTATTTTATCAACAAAATATCTGTCATGAGATACAAAAAGAATTGTTCCTTCGTAATTAATGAGATTTTCCTCTAATATTTCCCTCGATTCAATATCTAAATGGTTAGTGGGCTCATCAAGAATTAATGTGTTCACCTTTTCGTATATAAGCATGCCTAACTTAAGCCTTGATTTCTCACCTCCGGATAAGGTGCTTATGAGTTTAAAAACATCATCACCTGTAAACAAAATCTTAGCTAATTCTCTTCTTGCTTCGCTGATGGATATTCCATAGTTGTATGAAAAATAATCAACTATTGAAACATCCTCTTTGTCAAAAGAAACTTCCTGCGGAAGATAACCAATTTTTACATTGGAACCTATTTTTACAACTCCATTATCACTTTGTATTTCATCTAATATAATTTTTAAAATTGTTGATTTTCCTGTTCCGTTTTCTCCTAAGATACATATTGAGTCCTTATAAAACAATGTAAAGCTTAAATTATCAAACAGTTTCTTTGAACCAAATTTTTTACTGATATTATCTACAACAATTACTTCTTTGCCAGTCCTTGTTACTCCTTTTATATTAAAATCAGCTGTTTTTTTATCTACTATGGGCTTTTTCATTAATTCGATTTTTTCAAGTCTTTTTTCTAACTCTTTTGCCCTTCTGTACATTTTGTCGCTGTCTCGCATTTCTCCCCAAATACGGTATCTTTGTATTTGCTCTTCCATCCTCTTGACTTTTTTCTGCTGAGCTTCATATTCCTTCATAGCTAACAGGAAACGGAGCTCCTTTTCAGTTACATACTTTGTATAATTTCCATAGTAAATTTGCACTCCATCACTGTCAAGTTCAATTATTTTATTTACAACTTTATCAAGGAAATATCTGTCATGTGAAACAATAACCATTGTTCCCTCATATGAATTTAAATATCCTTCAAGCCACTCTACAGACTTTATATCCAAGTGGTTTGAGGGTTCGTCCAAAAGCAAAAGTTCAGGTTCTTCCAAGAGGATTTTCCCTAAAATTACTCTTGTCTTTTCACCGCCGCTCAATAAATTAAACTGTCTTTTTTGCATTTCTTCATTTATTTCAAGGCCATTCATAATTTTGTTGATTTTCTCATTAATATTGTAACCGCCTAAAATTTCATAAAGTTCATGAATTTCTCCGTATCTTTTTACTGCCATACTTAAGTCTTCTTCAGACAACAATTCAAATGTTTTTTCAAGCTCCTCCATTTGAAGCTTTAATTCATGAACCTTTTCAAATGCTTTATTTAAAATATCCAATACTGTATTTTCATCGCTATAGTTTGGTATCTGCTCCAAATATCCTATGGTAAGACCTTTCCTTTTATGTACTTGGCCTATACAATCTTCGAAGCCTGCCAATATTTTCATCAGTGTAGTTTTTCCTGTTCCGTTTCGTCCGATTAATGCTATTTTATCCTTGGTTTTAACGTCAAAAGTTACATTTTCAAATATTTTATCTACACCAAACATTTTACATAAATTATTAACACCAATTTCAATCATTTTAATCCCTCTTCTTATTTTAAAATGGGGTTAGGGCATACGCAGTCTCCTATGGTTAGGGCATACGCAGTCTCCTATGGTTAGGGCATACAAAATACCTGTGAGAACGTCTCCACAGGTATAAATTACTATATTATAATATTTTTGTCAAATTATTGTTAGTTCTTTTTCTTTCCCTTATCATTGTTGCTATCTTGGTTATTGTTATTTTTGTTACCGTTGACTTTTTCTGAATCGTTTTTATTGTTATTTTCTGTTTGCTTTACTTCTTCCCTGAATTCTTTAATTTTTGCATTTATTTTTTGAACTGATTTTTTTAACCATTCATCTTCGTTTATTTCTTCTTCTGCTAATTCTGCTGCTATGAGTAGTTTATCAACCAAGTTTTTTTTGCCCGGTGTAACTTTCAATTTCCTTGCCTCATCAACTTCTTCTTCAGTTACTTCTATTACCTGTACATTTTGTTTTTGTGGTTTTTCTTGTTTTTCAGGTTTCTCTTGCTTTTCAGGTTTTTCAGGCTTTTCTTTTATATTAGCTGTATTTTCAGACTCTTGTTGTTCTCCTACCTGTTCGTTAACAGCATTCCTTAATTTTTTAGCCAACAAATCTGTTTTATCCTGTGTTTTGCTTGATGTGGCAACTATTACTCCGCCTTCTTCACCTTCTGTTATATAACCCTGATTTTCTAATTCCTTTAATACACTTTTGATTGCATTTTGAATTTCTTTATTTTTCAAGCCTTCAACATTTACATTTCTTACAAACTCTTCACCATCATCATTAACAGCCTTAACAGTCAATACCCTGTCGAATCTGTTTACTGAAAATTCAAAGGATGGATTAACATCTAAGCTTACATATGAATATGGAGTCAAATATGCCCATGCCGGTGTGACAAAAATCATAATTGCAGCAGCTGCTGAAGCTACCACCTTGATTAAATTATTACTCTTCCTCATTACTATTTCTTGACCTAAATAAAAGTTTCTATTTTTTATTTTAGAAACAACTCCGTCATCAGACAATGCCGCTGCATATTTTCCTTTAATTTCAACTATTATTGCTTTCATTTTTCAACTCCTGGCGAATATAATCCATATAACCGGCTAAATTCGGGAAATCTCCCGACATAATTTCCATTGCTGCTATTATATACTTTCGATGGCGTTCCAATAATTTACGGGGTACCTTCGTGTTTTTTTCTATTATATTTAACGGCAATTGCTTCTTAATTTTTATTTCATTCACGAGTATTTTATTCCTTATTAAATAGGCCACAACTTTGGCACAGGCCCTCTTTGTTTTCTCAGACTTTGGTGAGCATTCAGCCAAATCCATAAATGTAAAACCATAGTCGGAAAAAACTTCGTTAATAAGAGTGATTTCCATCTTAATGGAATTATCTTCAACAATTGAAACCTTTTTTGCAATTTCAGATTGCATAAAGTATTCCTCTTCATCCTGAACATCAGTATTAAACAATGAAGGATTTACCGAAACTTCTGAGGAATATCTTGATTTGCTTCGCATAAAGTCAATTATTCGCCTTCTTATTACCAATTCTGCAAAGTTTAAAAAACTTCCCTTACCTTCAGAATAATTCCTTATTGCTTCGGTAAAAGCAGACAAAGCTATTGACCACTCATCATCACTTTTGGAAATATAGCTTCGGGCAGCCGTTGAGGCACATCTCAATATGAAATTTTCATATTGAGTTATTAATTTATTCATTATATCTATATCATTTTTAGCATCCATAGCCAATAAATCTAAATCACTCATACCCTACCCCTTGAGTTTAAATACAAAACATTATACCATTCTGGCCATAATATTACAACATTCCAAATCTTACAAAATTCTTAATCCAAAGTTCCAAAGCTATTGTTACTGTACACTTATGGAATAATAATGGATTAAATCAGTGTTATTCTGAATGCATTGAAAGATCTCATAAAAAATTATGCCTGACTTTACTCATATGATAACAAATAGTTAGGCGGGAACTGTAACTGAATATTCTCATTTTTTAAAAAGGTACCAGGTCTTCGTATCTACTTCATATTTAAGTTCAAAAATGTCTTTTCCCTTATGGAGGCATACAAATACAACTCTTGTATTCCCCACAATATTTTCTTCATAGGTTTTCATTATTTTTTCAATTTTAACAACCTGGTCATCAATTCTGAATTTTACAGGCTCTATTTTTCCGTCTGTATTAAAAACAGCCATTACTTTTATAGGCTCATTTACAATTTTCATATCTCACCTCTATAAAATACTGCTCATACCCGGATATTCATCGTCCGGATACCCTCCTAAAAGAGGTCTTAATTCACTGTTGGCAAAAACTCCTCTGATAATTGAATTATCGCCATACTTAGTTCTTATTTTATCTACAGCCTTGTCTAAAATTTCATTTTTCAAGCTTAATTTATCCTGAAAAAAATTAATTTGCTTAGAACTTGAAAATTCCAAGTCTGATACATGGACACCCAGTGACCTTATAGGCTTGTTATCCCACAATTCATCAAATAAACTGCATATATTCATGTAAATGTCTCTTGTACAGTCTGTAAAATACATTAGCTTTCTTTGCTTTGCATTGTACCCGAAGTCATTGTCTTTAATACTTATGCTTACAACCCTGCAGCACATACATGCTTCTCTTAATCTCCAGGCTGTGGTTTCAGTTAAGCTCAGCAATACAACATGGGCAGTTTCTCTGTCTGTTACATCAAATCTCAGAGTGCTGCTGTTTCCTACACTTTTAATAGGGTCTCTTTGTTTAAACGTTGAAATATCCCTTCCCCAGGCATAATTGTATATTAATCTGCCGTGAGATTTTAGCATGGTTGATATTAGTTTATAATCTGAATTTGCAAGTTCTCCTATTGTATAAATACCCCATCTGTTTAATTTTGGCTTAGTTCTTCTCCCAATCATAAATAGTTCTTCCACAGGCAAAGGCCATAATTTTTCCTTTATTTCCTCTATAAACATAGTGTGACACTTATCAGGCTTTTCTAAATCTCCTGCTTGTTTTGCAAGAAGTTTGTTTTCAGAAATTCCTATGTTTACGGTATAACCGAATTTTTCCCGAACACCGTCTTTAATTTTGTAGGCAAGTTTAACAGCCTGCTCCCTGTCTATGTCGGTAAATCTTAAAAAACATTCATCAATGCTGAAAACCTCCACATCAGGAGTATATTTTTTCAAATATTCTATAAGAGCTTTGCTTGCTCTTACATAAATATTGTAATCAGGAGGTATAACAAGCAAATTAGGACACATTTGCCTTGCTTCCATAAGGGACATTCCTGTTTGTATTTTGAACTTTTTAGCAGGTGTTGATTTGGCAAGAACAATGCCATGGCGGCTTTGCTCATTTCCTCCGATAACAGCCGGTACTGTCCGTATATCTCTTTCTATTCCCATTTGTTTTTCATATGCTGCAGTCCAGCTTAAAAATGCTGAATTCACATCAATATGCATTATTATCTGCCCCACCGTTTCACCTCCTGCCACGGTAGCCTCTCGGTGCAATGCTCAGGCACCACACATGGGCATCATACTTAATTTTTATCGAACGTTTGTTCTGTTATTATAACACATTTTTTAAATTTTAAAAGCTTTTTTTAAAAATAAAATAAAAAAATGCCGTGAGGCCAATATTTAAGCCCCCGGCTTTTCCAAACAGTTTAAAACTCTTTTTTGTTGTATTTGCTAATATTAAATAACTAATCGTGATGTTAATAATATAGAATTATAATTTTTTGGCACAAAAAAACAATCAATGCGGATACACGGATTGTTATAGGCTTATTTGTAGTTTTAATCATGGACTGCTATATATTTTTATCATGAATTATTTTTAATCCTTTGAATAAAAGCTGAGGGTCATATGCATCAATAATGGGTGTTTCATCGGCTATTATCCGTCCGAACCCGCCTGTGGCAACAACCTTCATATTTTCAACTTTCAATTCTTCCTTAATTCTTTTAATTATGTATTCCACTTGACCCACATGTCCGTAGAATAAGCCTGCCTGCATGCTGGTCACGGTGTTTTTGGCAAGTATGGAATTGGGTCTTTTAATTTCAACACTTGGAAGCTGGGCTGTTCTTTGCCACATTGCATCAGCAGAAATCTGAATGCCCGGGGAAGTAATTCCATATTTGTATTCACCTTTTTCATTTATAACATCATAGGTTGTCGCAGTTCCAAAATCTATCACAATAAGTGGTCCTCCGAACATATTGTATGCAGCAACAAGTCCTACAATTCTGTCGGCTCCGGCTTCCCGTGGATTGTCGATAGCAATGGTTATGCCTGTCTTTATTCCCGGTCCCACAATTATAGGTTCAATGCTGAAATATTTTCTCAACGCATTTTCAAAAGAATGCATTACATTGGGAACAACAGATGAAACAATGGCACTATTAATATTCTGATAATCAATATTGCTGTATCTCAACAGGTTTAATATAAATATACCATATTCATCAGATGTTTTTTCATTTTTGGTAACCATTCTCCAGTTCCCAATAAGTTCATTGCCTTTGTAAACACCGATAACTATACTTGTATTGCCAATATCCACAACTAAAACCATATTATCACTCCTATTTAATCTTTATCTAATGCTCATTAATCTCTTTTCTATATTTATAATATTTAATTTAATCTTTTCTCAATTCATCAATAGATTTGGTTGTAATTTGATTTCTGTCAAGACTTAACAGATTTATTGCCTTTTCTAATTCTTCATCAGAGGTAACTTCAATTTCAAGATAAGGTTTCGAGTATGTTTTTTCATCCCAAGTATCTATTTCAAACATAATATTTTCATACATATAAGACCTGCGATGTTTATAACCGGGTCTTTTACGTTTGTAACCCATCAATTCAATTATTTTAGATGCACTTTCCCAGTCAGAAAGGTCTGTGTCAATTTCTTCATTGACTCTAAGAGAATCTCTTTTGATACTTCTTTTGAATGTCATGGTGCTTTTGGTTTCGCCTAATAAATTATTTTTAGTAATTCTTATTCTCAAATAGCCATTGTAAGTTTTTTTTAAAAAACCATCTTCAGTATCAAACCTATAGTTTATTTGATTTTCATCCTTTACTAAAGCAGCTCCCATACCAATAAGCTTTTTTTCAATTTCTTCTTTGTCAATATTTAAGACCTTAACTTCCCTCTCTCTCATTTCTGCCTCCATGTATTTATGCAATTATAACACAATTTCTGACAAATATATATAAATTTTATAGTTATCATTAATTAATTTAATTTATTTAATAATAATTTTTTCAATGATATAATTTATTCAGTATTAAGCAAAAAGGGGTGATAACTTGGAAGTCAGCGTCAGCAATTTTTTAAAGGTTATTAAATTATCTGCTTAAATTATAATTGAAAACGGAGGAAACTCAAGCCCTTGAAGTTGGCGTAAATACCATATTAAATATTGCTGAAATGGCAATAGCGATGGCATTGGTAAGTGTAATTGCTATAAAAATGAAATCATGAAAAACGAATTAATTTTGTTTTAAATTTGTTTATTTGGGTATATAATTAAATGTTGGATAATTTAAAAACTTAGGAGGATATTATTATATGTGTAACAAAGGGAAATTTTTTATTTGTGAAACTTGCGGTAATTTAGTAGGATTGGTTTTAGAAGGTGGCGGACAATTGGTATGCTGCGGACATGAAATGAAAGAATTAGTTGCTAACACAAAAGAAGCAGCTTATGAAAAACATATACCTGAAGTAAAGGTTGAAGGCAACAAAGTAACTGTACAGGTAGGAAGCGTAATTCACCCAATGGTTGAAGAGCACTATATTCAGTTTATTTATTTAGTAACAAAAAATGGAGCTCAGAAAAAATGCTTGGCTCCCGGAGAACAACCTATTGCTGAATTTGCTTTAATTGACGGAGATGAAGTTGTTGCAGCTTATGAATTTTGCAATCTTCACGGACTTTGGAAAAAAGAATGTTAATAAATTAAATTTTTAAGGATTTGAATCAAACGATTCAAATCCTTTTTTTGTTACAAGTTATACATTGTTATGAATAACACTCATCTCGACGGCGAAGTCCTCGTCATTCTGAATGCAGTGAAGAATCCCGTGAAAAAGATGTGATCCTTCGCTACGCTCAGATGACACAAAGGGACATTTCTATCTAAGATATTGTTGCTCCGCTTGGCATGTCTCCCAAAGTTGATACCACTGACAGTTTCTTTCCTTTTTCTGCCGACAAAATCATACCGTTAGATTCAACGCCTCTTAATGTTACAGGTTTTAAGTTATAAACCATTACAACCTTTTTACCTACTAAATCCTCAGGTTCATACCATTTTGCGATACCTGAAACCACCTGTCTTATTTCTTCACCGATTTTCAATTGAAATACTAATAGCTTATCTGCATTTGGGTGTCTTTCCACCTTTAAAACTTCAGCAACTCTCATATCCAATTTAGCAAAATCATCAATAGTTACAAATCCATCATCATTAGATTCCTTTGCTTCCTTTGCTTCTTTTGCTTCTTCAGCCTTTTCAATCTTTGCTTCTTCAGTTTTCACAGCTTCCTTTGGAGCTTTAGCTTCATTTATTTTATTTATTTCTTCAATTTTCTTTGCTGAATCAATTCTTGCAAATAAAATTTCAGGTGTTCCTACCTTTTGTCCCGGTACCATACCATTAAACTGCAATAATGACTCCCAATCCCTATTATCAGTATTAAGCTGTTTTAAAATTTTCTCAGCTGTTTCCGGCAGGAATGGCTCCAACAAAACTGCTGCAATTCTGATAGATTCCAAAAGATTGTATAAAACTGTTCCTAATCTTTCTTTTTTACTTTCATCTTTTCCAAGAATCCAAGGTTGAGTTTCGTCTATATACTTATTGCTTCTTCGAAGGAGTGTAAGTATTTCATCAATGGAATCCGACACTTTCAAATCATCCATTTTCTTTTCAACCTTCAAAGGTGTTTCAAGAGCAAGCTTGATTAATTCATCATCTATTGGCTCATGGGCAGTAGGAGCTAAAATTTCTCCATCAAAATATTTATTTGTCATTGTTATAGTTCTGTTTACTAAATTACCTAAAATATTAGCTAAGTCAGAATTAATTCTTTCAATAACCAACTCATATGTAAGTGTACCGTCACTGGCAAAAGGCATTTCATGAAGAACAAAATATCTGATTGCATCTACACCGAACAAATTCACCAAGTCGTCAGCATAAATAACATTTCCTTTTGATTTGCTCATTTTGCCTTCACCAACCAACAGCCATGGATGACCGAAAACCTGTTTTGGAAGTTCTTCACCTAATGCCATCAATAGTATAGGCCAATAAATAGTGTGGAACCTTAAAATATCTTTGCCTATTAAATGTACATCCGCAGGCCAGTATTTTTTGTATAATTCCCCATGATTACATCCATCAGGATCATATCCCAAAAATGTAATATAGTTGCTTAGTGCATCAATCCATACATATACAACATGACCTTCATCAAATGTAACGGGAATACCCCATTCAAATGATGTTCTTGATACGCATAAATCCTGTAGACCAGGCTTAATAAAATTATTTACCATTTCATTTTTTCTTGATTCAGGCTGGATGAACTTTGGATTATCTTCAATATGCTTCATCAATCTGTCTGCATAATTGCTCATTTTAAAGAAATATGCATCTTCCCTTGCCATATGAACTTCTCTTCCGCAATCAGGGCATTTGCCTTCAACTAATTGAGAATCAGTAAAAAATGCTTCATCGGGAGTACAATACCATCCTTCATAATATCCTTTGTAAATATCTCCCTGGTCATAAAGCTTTTTAAATATTTTCTGTACGATTTTTACATGCTCAGGATCAGTGGTTCTAATGAATTTATCATATGAAGTATTCATTAAATCCCATATTCTTTTAATTTCTCCTGCTACTTCGTCAACAAATTCCTGAGGTGTTTTACCTGCTTCTTCTGCCTTCAGTTGAATTTTTTGTCCATGCTCGTCTGTCCCTGTTTGAAAATATACATCATATCCGTTTAATTTCTTAAATCTTACAATACTGTCAGCAAGAACTATTTCATATGTGTTTCCAATATGAGGTTTGCCGGATGTATATGCAATTGCTGTTGTTAAATAATATTTGCCTTTGTTCATGATTTCCTCCTTATATTTGGGGACATTCCTTGTGCCCTCAGAGACTATCCCTTGACCAAGGTGTGTCCCCCCTTAAAAATAATAAGCCTCTTAGCATAAGCTAAGAGGCGAATAACGCGTTACCACTCTTTCTTTGCACATATTTCACAATATGTGCCTCAACAGGTTCAATCAAACCTTTGTATTATAACGTATACTTACGTCGCACCCTAACTGACGCTCAGGTACAAAGCTCCAAGGCCATGTTCATTTTAAAATCAATCTCCAGCTTCCACCATACGCTGGTTCTCTATATCATGATTATAAAATTACTCTTCTTTTCATCGCTTAAGTTATTATGTATTTTTATATTTTAAACTATACATAAATAACTTATTCTTGTCAACTAAAAAATTAATTTAATGCATTTAACTATTGCCACTATAATACCTATTATAATTGCCGGTATCAATAATAGACCTATTCCAAGCGGAATTAATGCTAATATAAGCACAAAACCAATTACTGCACCTATTATTGTAAATATTATGTTAAACAAAAGAACGCTCATTTTTAATGCTGCCACTATAAATACAATAAATATAAATATCCCTAATAATATCTCCATTTATAAACCTCCATAAAATTGCTCAAATTTAATATCCATTACTCTTATATTATTCTTATATTATTATCACTCTTGTTAGCTTTATATTACACACAAATAATTCAAAATCAATTAATGTAAAATTAAAATATGATTAAAAATGGAGAATGTTATAATAACCCAATCAACTTCCAATAAAACACTTCAAATATTACAACTATAAATACTACTGCTGTCAGTGGGATTCCAAGACGAATTACCTCTTCCTGCCCATAATAACCATTTTCATCACCTAATCCAACAAGAAGATTCAAGTGATGGAAAGGAAGAATATAATGAATGCTTATGGATGTGCAAACAAATAAGGTTGTTGCGACCGGGTTCATTCCCATAGGCAAAGTAAATATTAACAAAGCTGGTACTGCAATGCCTAAAACAGCAACCACGCTTCCTAAAATCATATGAAGTATTATTGAAATTCCTGCAATAATTATAGCCAACAAATAATAGTTGGATGGTATGAATGAAGGAAGTACTGTTTCTGCAATCCACCCGTTCATTCCCGTAACTGCCCCTACCTTGCTGATTGCAATGGCTGCCCCTAAGAATAACAACACATGTAAGGGAACTTCCTGCCACTGTTTAGGAGATAACACTTCTCCTATTACAGGAAAGCTCATTAACATAGCAATAAGAAATGTAATCCATCCTATTTCAACTCCATGGATAAAATCAGTCATCCATAAAATTACAGCTGCAATAAGCCACAGAATAGTTCGTTTTTCTATGTTTGACAATTTCCCTAAATCTGCTAACTTTTTATTTATTTCAGCTTTGTTTATTACAACTTCTTGTGTTGGTTTAAATAAAATTAAGATTAAAATGCAAGTAAGAATGCTTGCAATAATATTGGGTGGTCCCATGTAAATAATCCATTGAATATAGCTTATAGTTACTCCTGATGCTTGAACAGTCAATGGATTTATAACACTGTCCCCTGTTAAAAATATCATGGAAACGGGAACTGCTGCTGCAAAAACAGCAAAGCCTATTTTAGACTTGTCCTCACTTTTTATATTTGCACTTTTAATAACCACATCCATTACCGACATAATTATAAATGCTCTTGGCCAAGGATGTGGAATTATGATGCTCAATATAAATGTAAGCAGAAATATAGAATATATTATACTTTTATATGAGTGTACAAATTTAATGATAAATGCATATGCAATTCTCTCTCCCAAGCCTGAAGATTTTACAGCAGAGGCAATTAAATATGCACCTATTACCAAATAAATTGTACTGCTAAAAAAAGGTGAGAAAACAACTGATGGTTCAGCCACCTTGAATATTACCAAAAGCACTAAATAAAGACCTGAAGCATATCCTGACTGGACTGTTTGAAATGCCCAAAATAAAACAGTCATTAAAGTTAATCCAAGAGACATTTTCCCTTGGGGAGAAATGCCTCTTAGTGGAAGAATATTAACTGTTATTGCTGTCAAAATTCCAATAATCAAGCCGATTAATTTTTTATTTTTTGTCATATACACCTCTGTATATAATTTAAACATTTATATATCTCTAAAATTTGTGTCATTCTGAGGGCTTTAGCCCGAAGAATCTCAAAATATCAAAGAAGGGGGACACACCTCTACTATAGGGATAGTCTCTGAGGGTAAGAGGAATGTCCCCGTACTATGAGATCCTTCGCTATCGCTCAGGATGACAAAGCGGACAGTTTAACCAAGCATAAAATTTTCTATATCACTTACTGTCTTAATAATATCCTTTGATAAATTAATGATGCCATTTTTTGTTACCCAAACATTATCTTCTATTCTTATGCCTATTCCTTCTTCTTTTATATAAAGTCCGGGCTCAACAGTGTACACATTGTTTTCCTGCATTGTTTTGTCTCTTCTTCTTAAATCGTGCACATCCAATCCTAAGGGATGACCGATGCTGTGATAATAATATTTTTCAACCTCAGAATCATCCTTAATCAAATTAAGAGTTTTTAGTTCCTTAGCAAAATAAGCTTTAACTTTATCGTTTACTTCTGTTTCCGAAGCTCCTACATGCATTGCATCCATTGTAACATCTTGTGCTCCCAAAACAACATTGTAAATATCCCTTTGTCTATCAGTGAATTTACCGTTTACAGGATATGTTCTTGTAATATCAGATGCATAATTATTAGACAGTGCCCCAAGATCAAGAAGTATCATGTCACCATCTCCCATTTTACGCTGCAGTTCAACATAATGCAATATTACTGCATTCCCTGATGAAGCACCTATTGTATGAAAGCTTGGTTTTGAATTTCTTAACATAAGCTGATATTCAAAATCTGCCCTTATCTGATATTCAAAACGACCCGGCTTTAAGTTTTTCATAGTAAATTCCAAAGCTTCTTTTGTATATCCAATAGCAGTTTTTATTTCTTCAACTTCTTCTTCTGACTTAGAACTTCTTAGCTCAATCATAATATCCAATGAATTTTTTATATTGACTGCAGGATATTGATTTCTCATCCAATGGGCAAAGCTTCTGTAACAGTCATAAGGTTCATCAACATCTGTTATATATGAGAAAATATATACATTGTCAGGTCTGTCAGATGATGATAATTTGCCTGCAAATTGAGTAAGAAAATCATTCCTGTTTTCAACTGTTTTTATGCCTGAGATTTTAATTGCTTCTTCCTTTCTCATAAGGATGCCATACCATTTTTCAAAGTGTTCATCAACAGGCGGTATGTACAGAGTTTCAGTTACCTTTCCTGCAATTTTATTTATTACCAAAACCATATCTTCTCTGTCTATTCCTGTAAGGTAAAAGAAATTCCTGTCTACAGAAAATGAATAACTTTGGTCAGCACTTTCTCTTGGAGCTTTACCGGAAAAAAATAACGCCGTAGAATAATCATCCATTCTTTCTGCAAATTTTGTTCTGTTGTTTATAAATAATTCTGTTTTCATTTAATCCTCCCATTATTACGGGGACATTCCTCTAAAAGCTATCCTGCAAAGACTCACCCTATTTTAGAGGTGTGTCCCCCTTCATCTAATCCTTTCAACTGCCTTCTTCCAGCCGTTGTATAATTTATTTCTTTCATCATCATTCATTGCTGATGTGAATTTTTTATTCATATTCCAGTTTTGAATAATTTCACCTTTTGATTTCCAAAAACCTGTTGCAAGACCTGCAAGATATGCAGCCCCAAGTGCAGTAGTTTCTGTTATATCAGGTCTTTCGATATTTACATTAAGTATATCTGACTGAAACTGCATCAGAAAATTATTTGCTGATGCTCCTCCGTCTACTTTTAATACTGTTAAATTTATTCCTGAATCATCTATCATTGCTTCAATTATATCCTTTGTTTGATATGCAATGGATTCAAGAGTTGCCCTTATTATATGATTTCTGCCTGCTCCTCTTGTTAAACCAACTATTGCTCCCCTTGCATACATATCCCAATAAGGAGCACCGAGTCCCGTAAATGCAGGCACCACATAAACGCCTTTCGTATCAGCTACCTTGCTTGCAAAATATTCCGAATCAGCTGAATCATGTATGATTTTAAGCTCGTCCCGAAGCCACTGTATTGCTGCTCCGGCTACAAATATAGAGCCTTCCAAAGCATATTCAACCTTGCCGTTTAAACCCCAGGCTATTGTAGTTATAAGTCCGCTGTGGGATGTTACTATTTTTTCGCCTGTATTCATAAGCATAAAGCATCCTGTGCCGTATGTATTTTTTACCATTCCTTCCTGAAAGCAAAGCTGTCCAAAGAGAGCAGCCTGCTGGTCTCCGGCAATTCCAGATATAGGTATTTCACAGCCAAATAATTCGGATACAGTGTTTCCATAAACCTCCGAGGACTGTCTTACTTCAGGTAAAATTTCATTAGGTATATTTAATATATCAAGAATTTTCTCATCCCACTGAAGTGATTTAATATTGTAAATCATTGTTCTTGATGCATTTGAGTAATCAGTAATATGTTGTTTACCTCCTGTAAGGTTCCATATAAGCCAAGTATCTACGGTTCCAAATAAAATATTACCTTGTCTTGCTTTTTCTCTCACTCCTTTTACATTGTCCAAAATCCATTTTATTTTCGTTCCTGAAAAGTAAGCATCAATTACCAAGCCTGTATTTTCTTTAATATATGGCTCTATACCTGATTCTTTAAGCTCATCGCAAATATTTGATGTTTGCCTGCTTTGCCAAACTATTGCGTTGTATACAGGTTCTCCCGTATTTTTGTCCCACAAAATAGTGGTTTCCCTTTGATTTGTAATACCTATGCATGCAATTTCCAAAACGTTTATATTCCTTATTGCTTCCTTTGCAGCATTTAACTGGGTTTCCCAAATTTCTTTCGGATTATGTTCAACCCACCCTGGATTGGGATAAATTTGAGTGAATTCTTTTTGTGATATGTTAACAATACTGCCATTTCTGTCAAATAGTATAGCCCTTGAACTTGTAGTACCTTGGTCTAATGCAAGAACATATTTCTTTTCCATAGCGAACTCCTATAATTATCATTCCGTGGGAAGGGTTTAGACCCTTTCAATCAGGATAACATATGTATTAAAAATATTATATACTCCCAATAAAAAATAATCAATGTGATAAAAATAAAAATAAGTTCAGCACCAATTACTGAACTTATTTTATCACCTTTTTATTGAACCAATCTCTTTTCACCTGTGATTTCCTGAATAGGCTTAATATCCTGAGTTACCTCTACTACTCCAAGATATTCTCCTTCTTCGTTCCTTACGGCAAAATATCTTATATAAATAAACATATCTCCCTTTTTAATCCAGAAGTCTTCATGATTCTTTTTCCCGGATTTAAAATCATTAACAATATCCTCCACTATATGAACACTTGCAGGCGGATGGCAATTTGAAACATTTCTCCCTATTACAGTCTTCGTACGTGGGAAAATTCTTTCACTGCTTTGAGAAAAATATCTTACATTATCATCATTGCCTACAAATGTGATATCAAATGGAAGGGTATTGAGCATATATGTAAGCTCTTCCTTATTAAACACACCGGATGGAAGAATTATTGCTCCCGGCTCCTTAATATCTTCCTTTAATTCAGCTATTGCTTCCTTTTCCGGTTTCCACACAGGCACATATTTTAGTATTTTGCCTATTTCACTGCTGTCATCAGCAACCTTTTTCCATTCATCCTGTGTCATTGTATCCAAAAGCATTGGAACCATAATATTTTCTTCTTTAAATATCATTTCATTAATTCTGTTAATTAAATCATCTACACTTTTTTTATGGTCTTCATTAAATACACCGTAAGATAAATCAGATTGAAGCATTTTCAAATCATCTCGTATTTCATCATCCACTCCCCACATAACTTTTGGAGGTGCTGTAATGCCGTACTTTTCCATATAAGGGAACAAAAGATTTTCTTTTTTTGAATAATGAATATCTAAGGCTGAATACAATTTATCCAATCCCTTTAATGTCTTATCAAGTGTTTTTTCGCCTAAATTTGACTTAATTTCTTTTTCAAAAATTCTTTCCAATTCTCTGTTTTCAAGTATCAAAACATTGACAGGATGACCCGGAATTTTTGTAGGGTCTGTTTCTCTATGGATTTCTTCAATGGAGCCTTTAAAAACAGCCGAATGAACATCGCACAATCTTTGTACTTCAGTGATTGGAAGTCCTTCGCTGATTAATGCCTGCTCTGCATCAGTTATTTCAGAAGCAGAAACGCCTTTAAATGCATCTTCAAATTTTTGTTTAACTTCGTCAACAGTCTTACCGTCATGCAGTTCCTTGATTATCTGTTTGATAATATCCTTTCGATATTCTCTGTTATTAATATTCTCACTCATACTAACTCCTTATAATTTTTTTATTCTTTTATTTCATATCCTCTTTCAATGAATTCTTTCTTTATTTCTTCTATATTAAAACCTTTTGCCTTAGCTCCTTTAGGAATTGTCATAAACCTTCCTGCAGTATTAATCATGCCGGGCTTTGTAATATCTTTAAATCCAATCTCTGATAATATTTCGGCAATATTTTCATTTTCACTGCACAATTCATACACTGTTTTTTTAAAATCAATTACTCCCAGAATAATCCCCTCCTGTTCTATTTATAGTATAATTTATTTATACCTGTTTTACAACAATTTAAACAGATTATTGATGTGCCCCAATGACTTTTAAATTTATGTTCACACCCCAAAGGGTGTCATCCTGAGTGTAATCGTTGAATACTTTTAATATTAATTATTACAAATATAGGTTTATTTATTACATTTGACATATTTCTTGTTGAAGATTTCACAATAATATAATATTATCAAGTTAAGTAAAAAATTAATTCAGGAGGAAATAATGAAAAAAATTGTTTTTATTTTAAGCTTGGTTTTAATTTTAGCATTATCATCTGTTACAGCTTTTGCTGATGGAGTCATTATAACTATCGATTCTTCCAAAGTCGAATTTAATGATGATTTAGGTTTTCCTTTTATAGATGAAAACTACAGAACTCAAGTTCCATTCAGAGCTACTCTTGAAAAGTTCGGTGCAGAGGTTGATTGGAATAATGAAAGCAGGACAGCAATTGCTACTAAGGGTGATATAATTGTTGAAGTTCCCATCGATGAAAATTACATAATAAAAAATGGTGAAAAAATTACTATTGATACAACTGCAAGAATTGTAAACGGAAGAACATACCTTCCCATAAGAAAAGTCGTCGAAGCTTTTGGCTCAGATGTTGAGTGGGATTTAAAATTAAAAACCGTAGTTATAACTACAGAACCTGTTGATGCAAAAGCTTTATATTTTGCAGCAAACGAAAAATCCTATAACTGGAAAAATTACGACATGAAGGCAACAATCGACATGTCTATGGATGTTCCTGATGATGCAGGAAGTGTTCAAACACAAGAAATGAATATGAAAATGGATATGACAATTTTCATGAATCCTATGAAAGCTAAAATTAATGCTTCAATGGTTATACCTGTAATGGAAAATGAAATTATGCCTATCATGGATATGTATATGACTATGGATGAAAAAGGCATAACTCAATACATAGGAATGAATGATGGAACTGGAAATTTGTCATGGATGAAGCAAACAATAGCAATGGATATGCTGTCTGACCTTATGAAAAATGACATTGAAACAATAAAGAAAAATGAAGAATTAGTTAAAAAGTATACAAAAGATGTAAAATACTTTGGAAAATATACTGATGAATCAGAAAGAACATTGTCAAGACTTCAATATACAATGTCAGGCGACATATATAAAGAAATGTTCGGGAAATCTTCAGAATTAATGCCTGAACCTGCAAATGAACAGGAAGCTTTGACAGCTGAAATGTTGAAAAACCTTGCAACCGTAGATTTAGGAGACTTAACATATATTATTTACATCGATGAAGCTACCGGTGAAATGGTTAAAATGGAAATGGATTTAGGAGATATGGTTTCAGCTATGATGTCAGGAATGACTGCAATTATAGGCGAAATGCCTCCGGAAGCTATGGAAGTATTAAACAGCTTAAAAGCAAATATGGTAATGGAAATTTTAAACATCAACAGTGCTAAAGACTTTGAAATTCCGGAAGAAGCTTTAAATGCACAAGATATAAACGAAATGCTTAAAGAATTGCAACAATTGGAAACTGAAACAGAAGTAGTAGTTGAAACTGAAGAAGAATTATAATCAGTGTAATTCTTAAGTCGCAGACTGAATAATCTAATGTTATCATAGTGCAGCTATGCTGCACTTTTTTTATTTGATAAAAACTTTATGAAATGTTAATATTAATAACGAAGACATAAAAAAGGAGGAGGAACACGCCTTTAAAGGAATGTCCCGTACTTGCAGCACATGAAAATATTAATATTATGTTTATTATTGATTTTAGCAGGATGTAATATAGATACACCACAAATACCGGATAATCAAATACCACCTGATGTTACACCCGGAGAGGACAATACCCCGGAAGATAAGGATAAAGGCATGTTTCTTGAATTTGAAGAGGAAGCATTAATAATATTGGAAAATATGACTATAGAAGAAAAAATAGGACAATTGTTTTTTGCAAGATGTCCGGAAGATGAAAATCTTTCTTTGTATTTATCTATGAAACCGGGCGGATTTATTATGTTCGGAAGGGACTTTACAGATAAAACAAAAGAACAAGTAATCAATAACATTAATTATTATCAAGAAAACAGCGATATACCAATGATTATAGGGGTCGATGAAGAAGGGGGCACAGTTGTAAGAGTTAGCTCAAATCCTGATCTTGCGGCTGAACGCTTTAAATCACCTCAGGAATTATACAATATAGGCGGATTTGAAGAAATAATAAAAGATACAAAAATAAAATCAAAATTATTAAAATCATTGGGAATTAATTTGAATTTAAGTCCCGTTGCTGATGTATCAACAAATTCAGAAGATTTCATTTTTGACCGTTCCTTTGGAAAGTCTGCGGATGAAACAGCTGAATATGTAAAAGTTGTTGTTGAAACAGCAAAGAAAAATAATATTTCATCAACATTGAAACACTTCCCCGGTTATGGAAACAATGTAGATACTCACACAGGCTCTGCTTATGATGAACGACCTTACGAAGAATTTTTAATGAACGATTTTATACCCTTTAAATCAGGAATTGATGCAGGAGCTGAAAGTATTTTAGTTTCTCACAATATTGTTAAATCTATAGATGCAGAAAACCCTGCTTCCCTTTCTAAAAAAGTAATAGACATTTTGCGAAATGATATGGAATTTACGGGAATAATTATGACTGATGACTTGTCCATGGGTGCAGTATCAGAGACCTCTTCCCCTGAAGTAAGGGCTGTTTTAGCAGGCAATGATATGCTCATTGTTTCAGACCTTGAAAAATCATACAATGAGCTTTTATCAGCAGTATCACAGGTAGATATATCAGAAGACAGATTAAACGAATCCGTTTTAAGAATACTTAAATGGAAATATTATTTGGAATTAATTTAAAAGGTTATTGTCATCCTGAGCGGTAGCGAAGGATCTTATGGTTCAAAAAATCAGATTCTTCACATGCGTTCAGAATTATCATGTTTTAGCACACAACGGTAAATGATATTGTCCGATTTGTCATCCTGAGTGCAACGAAGGATCTCATATCTTTAAATTCTGAGATTCTTCACCTACGGTTCAGAATGACACACTGCTTCGCAGCTTATTCATAGCAATGACAAAGGCTGCGCCTTCTGGATTATTAAACGTAAATTATTTTTTAATATATCTTATGCACATATCTTTTAACTTTTCTAAAACTTCATAATTTGTGGTTGCTTTGCCGGACATGTCAGCTCTTATAAGCTCGAACATGTCGTCAAGTCTATGAACACCAACAGCTTCCACAAATTTTTTTATGCCATTTTCTTTTATAACATTGGCTAATTCCTTAATATAATGATATATTATCAATGTTTTCACATCTTGAATAAATTCATCTTCATATCCAAGTCTTTCAAGGATTATTTCACTAATTTCAGCAGATTTTATGTGGTGTCCATAAAAATGACCTCTGCCCTTTTCATCTACACTAAAACAATCAGGCTTGCCAATATCGTGCAAAAGAGCTGCCATTCTTAAATTAAGCTTTGGACTTATTTCATCTAACACAGCCATTGTATGCTCATAAACATCCTTGTCATGATAAGGAGTTTGTTGTTCAAACCCTCTAATTTTTAAAATTTCAGGTATTATATTGTTCATTTCCTTTGTTTCTATTAATTTATATATGCCTAAGGAAGGTTTATTGCTTAATAATACGTCGTTTAAAATTTTTTTATACATATTTCTCCTTTTTTGAAACTTTTTCAATAATTTTTACGTCTAATCAATAATGCGGTATCTGTTATATGGACATATAAATAATTTATACCATTTACAATAATACATTAAATCATATTTACATTCAATGATTGAAAAATATATAAATATTTATTTTTCTTGTTATATAGTATATAATCATATTAAGAGAGTCAGGAAGGTGATGTAATGAAAAGAACCGTTAAAACTATTTCTTTAACTGTTTTAATATTAATAACAGTATTTACCCTAAATGTATATGGTCAATCTTATAATGCAAGCAATCATTATGAGCTTGAAAATATTATAATTGAGCAATTAGGCAATTATAATCCGGATTTTAATATTAAATATACCGGCTCTTTAGACAATATAGAAGAAGTTTTAAAGAATATGATGGATAAAGATATTTATATTAAATCCAATATTTCAGAAATACATTGGAGTATATCGGGCACAAGGACTGTTAGCAATATAAATGTAAAAGTTGTTTATATTTTAACTTTAGATGAGAGAATTGAAGCTGATAAAATAATTGACGGTATTTTATCTGATATAATAAAACCTTATATGAATGACCACGAAAAAGCAAAAGCAGTACATGATTATATTGTACTAAACAGCAAATATGATAAAAATAAAATATATTATTCGGATTATGACTTGCTTACAAAAGGTACGTCCGTATGCAACGGATATGCACTTTTAACATACAACATGCTGCAAAAGCTTAATATTCCTGTAAAATTAATTTCAGGATTAGGTTCAGGTGAAGCCCATATATGGAATATGGTTAAATTAGGTGATTACTGGTTTTATTTAGATACAACCTGGGATGACCCTACGCCGGATATAGGAACTATATCGTATTCCTATTACATGCTTACCGAAAAAGAAATTATTAAGGACCACACAATTGATGAGAATATTGAAGTGCCGAAATCAACAAAAAAATATTATGATTATTTAAAAGAATTATCTTATGGTAAAATATTGGTTGAAACAGGTCTCGATATGTACGATGAGGAAAATACGGCAAAAGATGAATCCGAACTAATAAATATTTTAAGAAAAAAAATTGTACATCATCCATTAAGGATTAGTGTAAGATTTGACAAATCAATTTCTCAAGACAGCATAAACAATGCAATGTCCAAGTTGCTGCTCAATGATTACATATCTCGTATTGAATTTAATCCCAATACCGGTGACAATACAGGCGAATGGAATGTTTTGAATTTATATATTAAATATAAAGAAACACCGGATAAAATAACATTAGATTTTGCAAAAAGTGCTTACAACATTGCTACTGAAGTAAAATTTAACGTTTATGCATTTTACGGCAATAAAAAAGTTAATATTACAGATGATGTTTTAATTTATCCTTATAATGAAAATAAATTAGATATTACAAAAGGTATATTAAAATTCAAAGAAGCAGGAAACTACAATTTATTGTTTGAATACCAGGGGATCCGTGAAACAGTATCAATTACAGGATTAAATACAATTGCATTTAATTATATTACAAATGAAAAGCCTGATAATTATGTAAATGTTAAGGTTTACGACCAATATATAGATTTCAGTTCAATTAATCAATGGCCTTTTATAGAAAACGGCAGAACTATGGTACCCTTAAGAGCTGTATTTGAAGTATTAAATTGTAATGTGAAATGGGAGGAAGCATCTAAGTCTGCTGTTGTGGAGTATGGAGAAACAAAAATAATTTTTCCGGTAAACTCAACCACAGCTTATATAAACGGCAAGGCTAATTCCTTGGATGTACCTGCAAAATTAGTAAATAACCGCATTATGATACCACTTAGATTTGTAAGCGAAGCAATTGAAAAAACTGTTTTTTGGGATGATGCTGACAAAACTGTATTAATTTATTAGGAAGATTTATGGGGAATTTTGTCGTTTCAAGGTACAAGATTCGTAAGCTTTGAAAGAGAATAATATAAAGGGGACATACTCCAATGAGATGTGTCCCCTTTTATTTATCTTTTTAATACTTCTACAGCCTTTTTGAGCTGAGTATCTGTTTCGTAATATTCATATCCATAGCCTTTAGCATCTTCGGGAAGCCCTACTTCAATATCCGGCTCTATACCTATTCCATGAATATTTATGCCTGATGGTGTGAAGTATTCGGAAACTGTCATTTTAATTCCTTCACCATCATTGCCGAATGGTTGAACCATCTGAACTATTCCCTTGCCAAATGTCTTTGTTCCTATTAAAACTGCTCTTTTTGTATCCTTCATGGCTCCTGCCATAATTTCGGAAGCACTGGCACTTCCTTCATTAACCAAAAGTACAATCGGAATATTCTCCATTTCTCCATCAGATTTAAAATATTCAACTTCGCCGGATTTTGTTTTTGTATAAGTTACTATACCTTCACCCATAAATAAATCTGATATTTCTACAGTAGAATTAATCATACCGCCAGGGTTATATCTTAAGTCTATAATCAAACTTTTCATACCTTTAGATTTTAATGCATTATATGCAGCTTTAAAATCTTTAGCTGTCGGCATATCGAAAGTGGTAATTCTTATATATCCTATATCATCGTTAAGCATTGCCGGCTTAACAGTTTTAATTCTTATTGTTTCCCTGTTTACTACTACATCTGACACATTATTTGCTCCATCTGAGTTAACCCTTTGAATAGTCAATGTAACACTTGTACCCGGTTCACCCTTCATAATCTTAACTGCCGCATCAATTTGATCTGCTGTATATTCTGTGCCGTTTATTTTAATAATTTTATCACCTGTTTTAAGTCCTGACTTTTCCGCAGGGGTATCTTCAATAGGTGAAACAATCAGTATTTTATTGTCATCACTGGGTGTTATATAAACACCGATACCTTCATAGGTACCTTTTGTATCTTGCATTAAGTCTGCATATGCTTCTTTTGTTAAAAACTGAGTATATGGATCACCCAAAGCTTTTAGTGTTCCTTCTAATGCTCCTTCAAGCATCACTTCTTCATCAGCTTCATACAGAAAATCTCTGCGTGCTATTTGCATGACACTTTCCTGTTTTAAGTACTTTTCATACATATTTTTCATTTGGCTATATTCATTCTTTGACAAAAACACCTTTTGTCCTATTTCAACCATAAACACATTTCCAAGTGTCATAGTAAGAAATGCAGTGACAAAAACAACTACAATTATCGTAAGAATATACTTTCTCTTCGATATCATACACTCACTCCCGCAATTTAAAGTTAAGCTAAAATTAAACGCTTATATTTATTTATATGCCTGCTTTATTATTTTATCCAATAAAAATTAATACAACCTTAACATACAAATTAAATTATAACACATAGCGTTATAATTTAATATATTTTTTTTAGATTATGATATACACCCAATCAACCTGTCATTCTGAATGCAGTGAAGAATCTCAACTCTTAGTTATAAAATTTACTGATTTCTTCCTTGCATTTAGCACTGAATAATGTTGTATCCATTCCCATTGCTATAAACTTAAAGCCTTGCTCTGCACGTTTCTTTGCAATTTCACCGTTTCCTGCAAAAATCCCTGCTATTTTATTATATTTCTTAGTTATTTTAAGAACCTTTTTAGCTGCATTTTCAACTAATTCATGAGTAACTTGACCTGTAACGCCCATAGATTGAGACATGTCATAAGGTCCTAAAAATATAACATCTATTTCAGGAATTCGACATATTTCTTCAAGATTATCCAAACATATTTTATTTTCACAGTGAGTTATTATTAATGTTTCATTATTTGCATTGTCAGTGTAATTATTTATATCGCACATGCCGTAATCAGCGGACCTTGGGAAAGCCAATCCCCTTTTGCCCACCGGCTCATACTTGCTTCTTTCTATAATTTCATTAGCTGCATTTGCATCATTAACCTGAGGCACTTGTATTCCGTGGGCTCCTATATCAATAGTATGAAGTATTGTACTTTCCAACCTGTCAGGGATTCTTACAATTGGTGTAATGCCTCTAACCTCCGCTGCTCTTATTAAATGCTGAGTACTTTCTGCTCTCATAGGTCCATGCTCATTATCTATTATTACAAAATCAAATCCGGCTAAGCCGGCAATTTCAACTAAATCCGGAGCATTGCACACTATGAATGTTCCTATTGCAGCATTACCTTCATTTAATTTTCTTTTTAATTTATTTTGTATCATTTCATCCTCCATTTTCTTATGATAATTTTGATTTAATTAAATTTCCCAATTTCTCCATACCAAGACATATTTTATCAGGTGTATTGGCACCAAAGCTTAAACGCATGCAATTTGAACCCTTGCCTTTACCTTCAACAAAGAATCCCTCACCTGCAACAAAAGCTACCTTGACTAATGGATTTGCAGTTGATTCTTTTAACAATTCTGAAGTGTTTATGCCACCCGGTAGTTCCACCCATGTAAACAAACCTCCGTCAGGAAATGTTCTCTTAGTTCCTTCAGGGAAAAACTTATCAATACTTTCTATCATTGCATCTCTTCTTTCTCTGTGAATATCACAAAGTAATTTATGATGGTCAGGATAATAGCCTCTTTTGAAAAATTCGGCACAAATTATCTGTGGTAAAAGTGATGTGTGAGAATTGCTTGCTGATTTTGCATCTGTCATTTTTGAAATTATATCATCATTTGCATACACATAACCAATTCTGCTGCCTGGCGAAAAGATTTTGGAAAAGCTGTTGGCTAATACAGTGTGACCTGTTTTATCGAATGCTTTTATAGGCAATAAATCTTCACCGCTGTATCTTATATCTCTATAGGGGTCATCTTCCAAAATAATTACATCATACTTGCTTCCAAGCTCAGCTACCTTTTTTCTTCTTTCCAAGGATAATGTTCTACCTGTTGGATTTTGGAATGTTGGAATTACATAAACAAATTTCGGATTGTATTTTATAATCTTTTCCTCTAAATCTTCCACAATCATTCCATCCTCATCCATTTCAACAGGAATGCAATTTGCTTCAAACATGCTGAACGTTTCAACTGAATGCACAAATGTTGGAGATTCTACTAATATAGCATCACCCGGCTCTATATAAAGCTGGCACATTAAACTCATTGCTTCCAAACCGCCAGTTGTAACTATAATATTGTCTGCTTTCGCCTGTACCCCTTTGGGAGCTAATAAATCCCTTACTATTACTTCTCTTAAATCCTTAGCTCCAAGAACAGGTCCGTAAGATAAAATTTCATAACCTCTACCCTCAACAGTCATAATGTCAGCTGCAATTTCTCTAATTTTGTCAACAGGCAGACATTCCTTTGCAATAGCCCCTCCACCAAATGAAATTACATCAGGATCATTCATGGATCTGAATAAGCCTTTAATAATATTAGCTGCGTTTTCCATAGTTTTCATTCGTTGTGCATATTTTGACATAATATCCTCCTATATTTTAATTATTTACTTAATCGTTTTTTATGTAACTTTAAATTTCTTAAATTATATCATCAAAACTTAATTTAGCAAATAATAATAAATATTAAATGCTCCCATAAGAATCATAATCTGTCATCCTGAGCACATCCAACGGGTTGTCATCCTGAGCGAAAGCGAAGGATTTCAAAAGCACCGGTATTATACCAGTGCTTTTAGATAACAAACATTTTATACATCTATTGTTCAAACAATATCCTAAACTCAATTTTATTCCATCAATGCAGCATTATTGTAAATTTCATTAATTTCTTCTCTGGATAACAGTTTCTCTGTTGTGTATGCTATGATGGCAATTCCTATTATATCCAAAACAAATCGTGTAATCATAAATTTAATTCCCATAGAGGATGCTTCAAATAATAAAAGTGGTATCTTTGTTGTAGACCAGGCACCAATCATAATTAAAACATTTGAAAATTTGCTTCCTTTTTTAAGAAGAACCACCGCAACAGGAAACGCAGCATACAAAGGACCTGCAGCTGCAGAGCCTAAGAAAAATGCAAGCAGAACTCCGACTATTCCCGATTTCTCCCCCATAAATTTTATCATTGTTTCTCTTTTTACCCAAACATCCAAAAGTCCTAATAGTACGAAAACCGGCGGCAATATTGACAGCATTTCAAGAGCGTTACTTTTTGTTAATTGCAAAGATTTTATTCCTATATCAGGTTTTACAACTAAAACTACTATATTAATAACTAAAAGAATTAAGAAAACTTTATATCTTTTAATCAACTTTTTAAATTTATCCATTACATCAACACCCCCATTATATATGCAACTATAAAAGAAAAAATAAATGCTTCTGTATTTCTTATTATCGCAGATTTTTTCCCGAAATATTTAATTTCAAGAGGAATGGTTACTACTCCAACCATCATAAGTGTGGATATAAACGCTGCAATTTGCATATATCCTGCCCCATTTTTTAACAAAGCAGATGCAAGAGGAAATGCAATAAAACCAGGCACAAGTGTAATTGAGCCTATTAAAGATGCAACCACTACTCCAATCCATCCTGACTCACTTCCTATTAATTTAGAAATTTGTCCCGGTGAAAGTATTGTAAGTATAATTCCTATAATAATAAGTATTGTCAAAAATTGCGGTAAAATATTTTCGAATGATTTCCAAGCTTTCTTCAATGCAAGTATTGTTTTTTCCTTGCTTTTTACAAATGATACAATCAATGCAGTGCCGGCAATTACATATAAGCCAATTGTAGTCATAAAAAATCCTCCAAGTTTAATCTCTAATTTTTTACATTTTAACATATCTTATATTAAAAATATGTGACTTATGTTACCAACTTAATAAAAAGTTATATATTTAGCGGTACAAAAGAACTTTAATTATTAACATTTGCATTTATTCTTCATAAACTTAATAGAGGTGAAAAATATGCAGTCCTGCGAACTTGCTACTTATATAACAGCTCTTGCTTGTGCTATTGCAAAATGTTGTTCAGATGATGAAATTGCAGTAATAGGTTGTGCCTTTAATCAATTAGGCGATACCCTTGCAACAATTGCTGCTCAAAATCAGTTGTGTAAAAAAAATGCGGACAATTAATCCGCTTCGAAATGCTATACTCAAATATTAAAAGCCTTGCAATATTTCCATATTGCAAGGCTTTTATTTATGAGCCATGAGGGATTCGAACCCCCGACGAACAGATTCGAAGTCTGCCACTCTATCCCCTGAGCTAATGGCCCGGGATTTATAAATTATATTATAAATCCCGGCAATTTTCAATAGAAGAATTATTTTTTTATTCACCAACAAGAATTATTTTTTTATTCACCAAAGGAATTGTTTTTTTTACTAAATAAAAATATAACCCCATAGCATTCCTTCTATATCTTATATTTTGCTGTCATAAATAATAAAAGAATAGAATTTCCCTAATTTATACGCTTATTACTTTTGTTCCATTTTGTAATTCATCAGTAAGTACCGGCCCCATTGAAATTACTTCAATATTTAATTCTCTTAACTTTTCGGTAACCCCATACCTGTTGGCACATGCTATGCACGCTTTAATATTCACGCCAACATGTTGCATTATTTTTAATTCTTCTTGAATCATTTTGTCATTGACGGTAACTTCAGCTGATGGACCCCAAATTACTAGGTCTACTTCGTCCCACCATCCTCTGACTTTAGAATTTCTTGCATACATGAATGCCATATTCATTGCAGCTTCAGTGTCTCTTGTAATCCATAGAACAATAAGTTTATTTTTAATAAAAATCCCTCCAGTTGTTATTGTCAAATAATTTTACTTTTATTTATATTTAATTATACCATCCTTTATGAGTCATAAACATTTTTTTGCTTTTATTGAATAATACAAGGATTTTATTCTATATAAATCCTTACAATTCTATTTGTCATTTATTACAAAAAAATTTATTCAAATACCCCAAATATTGATAAAACTAATCGAATTATATTATAAAATAATTAATGGAGGCAACATAAAATGTTAAAAAAATTTTTAGTATTAATATTAATACTATCCTTAACAGCTATTTATCCTTCTATGGTTTTAGCTGATGATGTGCAAATGGAAGAAATTGAAGAAATTGAAAATGATGATAATGATGAGCCAGGCAAAGGTACTTTAAAAGAATGGAAAATAGATAGAAATCTCCTAATGAGTGAAAGAAAAGAGGCTCAACGCAAATTTGGAGATTTAGGTCTTCGTATTGAAGACTTAGAAAAACAATTAGAAGAAGCTGAAGACACCGTGTTAGTTGAAAAATTGAAAGCTCTAATTGAAGGTTTGAAAATAGAAATGAAAGAATTAAAAGATGATATATTAGAAATTATCGTAGAAATGAAAGAGCTAATGAAATCTAGATATTCTGAAGAAGATGTGAAAAACCTTGAAAAAGTTGGACAAGGTTTAAAGGGAAAAGTTGATAAAGTGCTTCCTGTTGAAAATATATTGATAGAAAAAGAAGTGAAATTTGATACTCCTCCTGTTATAAAACATGAAAGAGTATTGATTCCGTTAAGAGCTGTGGCTGAAGGCATGGGGGCAGATGTTCAATATGATGATTATGTAGTAACAATAATTAAGGATTCTAACACTGAAAAAGAAATTAAAATAGTGATGGACCTTGAAAATAATACTATAACAGTAAATGGTGAAAAAATTGAAACAGATGTACCGGCTGAAATAATGAACAACAGAACTATGGTTCCATTGCGTTTTATCGCTGAGCAATTAGGCTTAAAAGTTCAATGGAATGGAGAAACAGAAACTGCTTCAATTGAGGAGTAATATTTAATTATTAACCACCAATTTTAGTAAAACCCATGAATCCCTATAAGAGGAATTCATGGGTTTTTGTTTTATCACTCAACAACTACTGCTGTTCCTGAAGCTGTTACCATAAGCATATTGTTTGCTGAACCTAATACTTCATAGTCTATATCAACACCTACAATTGCGTTTGCTCCCATATTTATTGCTCTCATTTCCAATTCACGGAGTGCATTTTGTCTTGCTTCAATAAGCTCACCTTCATAAGAACCCGATCTTCCTCCAAAGAAATTTGTTAACCCTGCTGCGAAATCCTTTATAAAATCAACACCAGAAATAACTTCTCCAAATACAATTCCCTTATAAGCAACAATTTTTTTACCTTCAATAGATGGTGTAGTAGTAACTATCATATACCCTCCAATTAATCATTATTATAAATATTATTTGAAATCTAAATTTATTATACCACATTCTATTAAATGTAAACTGTTTTTAATAATTTATTCATTAAATTAGTTTTTTTAACTGATAATTTAAAGATATTATACTAAATTATATAAACCCGCTAAAGCGGGTTTATATTTACTTTATTACCGTCTTTCATACATGTGAATAAGGTCTCTTCTTGGACCTCTCGCAAATACATCGGTTCTGTTTGGTCCCCAGGATACTGCTGCAGGTTCTGAGTCAATATTTCCACCAAGGCTCTGCCAATCTTCCCAACGCGAACCGTTCCATGTTCTTTTATAAAGGGTATTATCTGTTCCCTTTACAAATACATCAAGATGATTTGGTCTTTTTGATGATACTGCAGGTCCTGATGTCAGTACTCCTCCAAGGCTTTCCCATCCGCTCCAGGCTCTTCCGTCCCACCATTTATGAATTAAATCATTGTTCTGACCTCGAGCAAATACATCTATACGATTAGGACCCCAAGATACTGCTGCAGGTCCTGACGTAAGGTTACCTCCAAGACTTTCCCAGTCACTCCACCTGTTGCCGTCCCACTTCTTGAAAGGTGTTACCCTTATCTTACTTCACATGCAATATATGGTTATTTCCTTTTATTATATCTTCATAAATATTTTTTACAATATAGTTGTCTTCTGAACTTTTTATTTGGTTTATTTTATCTATATTATATAAACCTGATGCCCTTAGTGCCCTTGTTTCTTTTGTTATGATTCTTGGTACAGGCTGACCGCCTCCGGCAATGCAGCCACCTTTACAAGCCATTACTTCAACCATATCATAATATCTTTCACCATTTTTTATTTGTCTTATTAAGGAGTCCGCATCCTTTAGTCCATGAACAACCGCAATGCTTATATTTTTGCCATCTACTTCAACAGTTGCTTCCTTAACGGCTTCTAAACCTCTGACACTGTTAAATATAATTTCAGAGTCTTCCTTATCAAATTTATCTTTTAATAGTTTTCTAAGAACAGCTTCCGTCACTCCTCCGGTTGTACCAAATATTATACCGGCTCCGGAAGCTACGCCAAATGGCATATCCAATGCTTCCTCATCAATTGTATGGAAGTTTACCCCTATTTCTTTTATCATTATGGCAAGTTCCTGAGTAGTTAATACTACATCTACTTCCCTTACTCCATCATGATTAAATTCAGGACGTGCAGCTTCAGCTTTTTTGGCAGTACATGGCATAATTGATACTATAAATGTTTTTTTACCGTCTTCTTTGTCTTTTTTATTAAAAACTTCCCTTGCAACAGTACCAAACATCTGTTGAGGAGATTTGCACGATGATACATTCTTTGTTAATTCAGGATATTTGTTTTCAGCAAACTTAACCCATGCAGGACAGCAGGATGTAAATAGTGGTAAATTTTCACCTTTTGAAAATCTATCTAAAAATTCATCGCTTTCTTCCATAACAGTTAAGTCCGCAGTTAATGCAGTATCGTATACTTCATCTACACCAATTTTTCTTAAAATTGAAGCAATTTTACCAATTGTTACATCTCCCGGTTTAAGTCCAAACTCTTCACCTAAGGCAACCCTTACCGCAGGAGCAATTTGTGCAATAACTCTAATATTTCTGTCATAAATTGCATCCCATACTTTTTGAGTTTCATTTTTGATGGTAATTGCTGCAGTAGGACATACAATTCTGCATTGTCCGCAGTTTACGCAATTAGTTTCACTTAGTTTTTTGTTAAAGGCAGGTTTTATTTGCACTTCAGTACCTCTATGAGAAAAACCAAGAGCTCCAACTCCTTGTATTTCCTCACAAACCATTACACAATCACCGCATTTAATGCATTTGTTAGGATTTCTAATTATGCTTGGGCTTGAGTTGTCAATATCTTTTTCCTCAATTAACTGGTTAAATCTAATTTGATTAATACCATATCTTCTGGCAAGCTTTTGTAACTGACATTTGCCTGTACGCTCGCATGAGGTACAATCTCTGTCATGATTTGATAATAAAAGCTCTAAAATCATTTTTCTGTATTTTCTGATTCGAGGAGAATTTGTGTAAATTTCCATTCCATTCTTTGGCACTTCTGAGCATGAGGCAATTATTTTGCCGTCAGATGTTTCTACAGAACACATTCTGCAAGCTCCGTAAATACTAAGTTCAGAGTGATAGCAAAAAGTAGGCAAGTCAATATTACAATCCCTTATCAAGCTTAAAATATTTTTTTGGCCATTAAAATTCACTTTTTTTCCGTCTATAATCATTGTATTGCTCATGTCTATACCTCCTTGATTGCTTTAAACGGGCATACTTCAATACAAGCACCGCATTTTATACATTTATTTACATCTATAACGTAAGGCTCTTTAATTTTGCCTGAAATTGCTTCAACAGGACAAGTTCTTGTACATTTGCTGCATCCTTTACATATGTCAGGGTTAATGGTTATAGTGGCTAATCCTTTACATATTTTTGCAGGGCATACCTTATCCACAACATGAGCAAGATATTCATCATAAAAATATTGCATGGTGCTTAACACCGGATTTGAAGCAGTTTTTCCAAGCCCGCACAAAGCAGTATTTTTAACTGTATCAGCAATTTCATAAAGAAGGTTTAAATCGTCCAATGTTCCGTTGCCGGCAGTAATTTTTTCTAAAATGTCAAGCATTCTCTTTGTTCCTTCTCTGCAAGGAATGCATTTGCCACAGCTTTCTCTTTGAGTAAAGCTCATAAAGAATCTTGCAACCTCAACCATACATGTATCTTCATCCATGATAACCATACCGCCGGAGCCAATCATTGCACCAACTTCTTCAAGCGAGTCAAAGCTAAGAGGTAAATTTAAATGACTTTCATCAAAAATTAAGCATCCTCCTGAAGGTCCTCCAATTTGAACTGCTTTAAACTTTTTATTATTTGGAATTCCTCCGCCTATATCAAATATAACTTCACCCAAAGTAGTTCCCATAGGCACTTCTATTAAACCTGTGTTAACAACATTTCCTGTAAGAGCAAATACTTTAGTTCCAGTATTATTTTTAATTCCTAATTTTTTATATTCTTCAACACCATTTAAAAGAATAATGGGTACATTAGCAAATGTTTCAACATTGTTTAATACAGTAGGACATTCAAACAAACCTTTTTCAACTGTACGAGGAGGCTTAACGCGAGGCATACCTCTTTCACCTTCTATTGAAGCTGTTAATGCACTTCCCTCACCACATACGAAAGCACCTGCACCTTGTGCAATTTGGATATTAAAGCTAAATCCTGAGCCTAAGATATTTTCTCCTAACAGCCCGTATTCCAATGCTTGTTTAATTGCATTTTGAAGCCTTTGAACTGCCATGGGATATTCTGCTCTCACATATATATATCCGTTATTTGCTTTTGTCGCAAAGCCACTTATAAGCATTCCCTCAATAACCTTATGAGGGTCACCTTCCATTATGCTTCTGTCCATAAATGCACCCGGATCACCTTCATCACCGTTACATACCACGTATTTTACGGGGTTACTTTGTGATAAAACCTGACTCCATTTCCTACCTGCAGGATATCCTCCGCCACCTCTTCCTCTTAAACCTGAATCAGTTATTAAATTGCATATATCCTTAGAATTCATGTTAAGCGCCATGGCAGCTGCCTTGTATCCACCATTGCCTATATATTCCTGAATATTTTCAGCATCAATATGACCGCAGTTATGAAGTACAAGTCTTGTTTGTTTATTGTAGAAAGGAATTTCCTCTTGAGTTTTATAAACTCTACCATTGCTGTAATACATTAATCGTTCAATAGGTCGTCCTTCTCTTAATGTTTCGTTTACAATTTCTTCGCAATCTTCTAATTTAACGTGCAAATACAAATAATTGCATGGCTCTATTCTAACTAATGGTCCTGCTTCGCAAAAGCCGTGACATCCGCTCTTTTTAACGCCTATTCCTTCTTCTTCCTTAGTCAAATCTACATCAACCAAAAGCCCATTTTCTTTGACTAATGCTTTGATTTTTTCATAAATAGCCAAAGAGCCCCCGGCCAAGCATCCTGTACCGGCACACACCAATACTTTTTTTCTTTGCTTGTCCAAGGATTTCTTATATAAATCTGCAAAAGATAATAATTCATTATAATTTCTTATCATTACACTGCCTCCTTCGTATATTTTTGAAGAAGTTCAACAACTGCCTCAGGTGTCATTTTTGGATATACAACATCATTAACTGTTATAACCGGTGCTAATCCGCAAGCTCCTAAACAAGATACTGTTTCCACTGTAAACAACATGTCATCTGTAGTGTTTTTCTTATCACTTAAATTTAGTTCTTTATAGATAGCTTTTAAAATGGGAATAGAATTTCTTACATGACATGCAGTTCCATCACATATCTTTATAATATTTTTTCCCTTTTGCTCTAAAGAAAAATTTTCATAAAAAGTGGCTATGCCATAAATTTTTGCATGGCTAATATCAAGTGTATCAGCTATATGAACCAATACTTCTTCAGGTAAATAATGATATTCTTTTTGAACTTCCTGAATAATACTGATAATTTTTTTCTTATCGTTATTATGTCGTGAAATTATTTCATTAACTTTTTTCTTATAATCTACATTGAACATATAACACCTTTCCTTTCGTTTGCAATTGTCATTGTATGTATGTTAATAATATATCAATCCATGTGCCAAAGGCAAGTAAATCTTTGAATAATGAATAAATCTTAATAATAAAACGTTTCCCAAACGTGCACAATTTTTATCAATTGAATATAAAACGAAGGCAAACATTTTCATGGTTAGCAAAAATAAAAACCGTAAAATATTTACGGTCCAGATTAATGACAAAACCACTTTTTTTGTTTTGTTTTCATGTATATAACTTTTTAATTTTTATACATTTATTATACTATAAAATACTCAAAAATATAGAAAAACCGTTGGTTTTTCAACGGTTTTAATGTTAACTTTTCGTAGTTTTTGTACTGACTTTTTAAGAATTCTGAGAAGAGTTACCCCTCTCCCATTTTTTTATAATTTAGTATCCCATTTGCCGCACCAAACATTTTCATCATATTTACCTTTGTGAGTTTCCGGCCTAATGGGAAGAACATTTCCTGTATTTTTAACAAGAGTAATAGATTCATCCGCAACCTCTTTGGCAATAGCCAAATGCTCGTCGCAATTCCGACGATCCGGAATATTTAAAAAACATAATAGAAAAGTATCACTGCGGTGGTTTTAGATACATGTCTACACCTGCTAAAGATGTATATAAGCAAAATAAGTTGAGTCTTCCTGTCTCGCCCCAAATCATTCTGCCATGGTCAGGGCGCAGATATCCATCAAATTTATTTTTTTAGATTTTCTTGGGAAACCAAGGGAAGAATTTATTTGTTCTCTTGCTGTATTCCTTAAAATCCTTCCTATCCTTATACTTGTTTTCTAAAAGAGGTACTCCTGATACATAGATTAAGAGATATGTTATGGTAACAGGACTAATAATCATATATAGCTGACTTAAACTTGATATTGTAATGAAGAAAATTCCCCACCACATAGTTGCTTCACCAAAATAATTAGGATGCCTTGTATACTGCCATAGACCATTGGTCATAAGCTTTCCTTTATTAGATGCGTCTTTTTTAAAATCACTTAGCTGCTTATCGCCAACAACCTCAAAATAAGCACCGACTATCCAAACAATAACTCCTAAGATATTTATTAAATTAAGTCTTTGTATGGATTGAGTATTTGCACTCACAATAGTATTTGCTATTACAAATAAAAGTACTCCTTGAATTACAAATACATTAACATAAGCTTTCAATAGCGGAAATTTTGTTCCCCATTTTTTCCTCATATTGACATATCTGTAGTCTTCCGGTTTATTCCAGTTCCTTATTGTTATATGAACAAATAACCTAATTGCCCAGAATGCCACGAAAGCCGTTACTAAAAACGATTTAATACCTGACGTATCAGATTTCACAAATGTATAAAGAGCAACAATAAGAAATCCTGGACCCCAAAAAGAATCCACAATTGAATTGTTCTTTAAAATCTGTGCAAGTACAAATATGGATGAAAAATATACTAATAACAACAATGCAACCTGTAAATACATGTTATTCATTTAAAACACCTTCCTCGCTTATATATGAAACTGCAACGCTTCCTACGCCGGCACTCAGCCCCACGATAGAGGATATATTCATAATATATTCCGGCTCAATTCCAAGAATTTGAACACATTTCTTTCTAAACTCCTCAGCTCTGTCTTTATCATTGGCGTGCACGATTGCATATCTTGTAATCTTATTTGAATCATTATAACTTTTTAAAGATTTCATTATCTTTTTTGTGTTTGAATTCGTGCTAAATGCTTTATCTTCAATTTTACCCTTGCCATTTTCATCGATTGATACAACAGGTTTTAGGTTGATAATTTTACCTATAATGCCGGTTAACTTTCCTATCCTGCCTGATCTAACCATGTATTTCAAAGTATTAACACTGACGAGTATTTTAGTTTTTGCCCTAAGTTTTTCAGTTTTTTCTATTACCTCATCAAAGCTTTTTCCTTCATGAATTAATTCTGCAGCCTTCATAACAAGCAGTCCTTCGGCACCTGAATTTTGTTTTGAATCAACTACAATAATTCTCTTGCCATCTTTTTTTACTTTTTCAGCTGCCTTTGTAAAAATACTGTTTGTCCCACTTTGCTCCTTTGCTACAGTAATAATCAATATTTCATTATAATTTATCATCAATGTATTCAATAAACTCTCAACAACTTTGATATTAGGCTGTGCCGAAGAAGGATATTCCTCAATTTCATTTAGCAATCCATAGAATATTTCAGGTGTCATGGTAACCTTATCTAAATAGCTTGTACCTTCCATAACTATATTTAGAGGCAATACGTTAATCTGATATTTGTCTATTATATCTTGAGGTAAATCAGCTATGGAGTCAGTCACCAAGGCTATATTATACTTTCTTTCATGGGCAGCTTCATATTGTCTTTTCATATCATCTGCCTTTTGTTGAATAATATTGCCCTTTGTTCTTAATACCCTAAATACTTCATGTGGCTTGTCTGTATGAATGTGAATCCTTGCTTTATTTTTATTGCCTGCAACGATGAGTGAATCCCCAAAGCTTTCCAACTCCTTTTTTAATAAATCTATGTGGATTTCATCGTTTTGTAATAATGCCTCTGTGCAGTATCTGTTTGTAACAATATTATCAGTATGCTGAGGATGTACTAAGATCAAATCATTGATTGTTTCTTTTGTATAATTGACCTTTCCTGTTTTCATAAATTCAGTAAAACCTTCGATGAAGTGTACAAATCCTTTTGCTCCGGAATCCACAACGTTTGCACTTCTTAATTGTTTTAATTGATATTTTGTCTTTTCAAGGGATTTCTTTGCTACTTCCTTAGGTTGCTGCAACAACTCATAAAAGTTTTTTGCACTATCCTTTTGTTTATATACAGCTTCAGCCCAATCTCTTATTACAGTTATTATAGTGCCTTCAACGGGATTTGATATAGCTGAAACAGCTTGTGGAAAAGCGAACTTTACAGATTCAGCAAAGCCAGATATGGTTATTTCGTCTTCTTCCTTTAATGATTCTGAAATACCGCTTATATACTGAGCCATTATAATTCCGGAATTGCCTCTTGCACCTGTTAGTGCTGCATCAGCAATTAAGTTCATAGTACTTTTAGCTGAATTAACAGCTTTGGCTTCTTCAATTATGGATTTCATTGTAGATGCTAAGTTGTTGCCAGTATCTCCATCTGCTACAGGGAATACATTAATATCATTAAGGAAACTTCTATTTTTAATAACCTCTCTTGCTCCGGATACAAATGATTCATATAGGCTTTCACCGTTTAAATATATTATTGTCATAGTTTCCTTCTCCTTTTTTACAATATTATTTAAAGAGCTTTGTTACTAACATAAAAGTTACTCCTGAAGTTGCAGCATTAAGGAATGTTCCCCAAATTAAATCAATAACTGTAATATTTAAAGGCCAATCCTTTATGGTAGCTAAATTTGTAAGGTCGTATGTTCCATATGCGATAAGACCGAAAAATCCCCCTGCAACTATAGCATAGATTAAACTGTTTTTTTCTATAGCAGGATTAATTACAAAGAATAACAATCCTCCAATAAATAGAAAATAAAAAATTAAAGCTGCCGCCCAATTTACCTTAGGAGCCATTAGATATCCTAAGTAAGTGCTATAAAGGCTTCTTGAAATGAAACCAAGCCATACAATATCTATTAAGAAAAAAACTATAAATGTTAAAAAGTATATCTTTATATTTTGCATAATAAACCTCCTGTTTTTTAATTGAATTTAATTAATTTAGATTTAATTTAATTTGATAAATTTTATACCCTAAGATGAAATGTATAAACAAAAAAACAAAAAAATATAATAATTTTGAAACAAGTTAATTATATTACACCCATATATCTTATCAATAAATTTTCTTTGGAAATCTTGGAAAGTACTAGTAATGAATTGTATTAGAGAAAAGCTGTTTTATGATTTTATTTAACTATTTCTATGGAACATGGATTGCCTTGCCCTTCAAACAAGGTTTTTGAATCTTTTAATAACCTTATATTAACATGACCGGTTAACCCTTCTTTTATCACATATTTCATAGTGCCATTTGTCGGTGCCTTTAATGTCCCTAAGTCATCGCATACCTGTGCTTTAACAATAAGCTCATATTTACCCTTAGCAATAATAATATATAATGAATTACCGGATACCTTGATTTTTGCTATTTTACTACCATCCCTCAAAATACTTATCCTTTTTATTTTTTCCTTCAAATATAAGAGGGTCTATTATATGTTTTAAGTTTATTTTAATAGTTGTAAAAGTACATTTATTTTTCATAGCTGCTCCTTATTATATTTTTAGTTATGATAATCTTATGAGAAATTATGCATAAAATAACCGGTTAAATATTGCTAGTTATAAATATATATCAGATAACTCTATATTGGTTGTTTGCATAAGGTGTTTATCCATCAAATTTATCATAGACTTTTCATTTATTTCTTCTACTACTGTTCTATTAGGAAGAAGTACTGTAAATACTGTACCCTTGCCCAATTTACTTTTAACTGATACGCTGCCGCCTAATGCTTCAACAAACTTTTTAACCAATGTAAGACCTAAACCTGTTCCCTCTGCTTGCCTTGATAGTGAACTGTCTACTTGTCCAAACTTCTCAAATATTAAATCTATTTTATTTGTCTCTATTCCTATTCCACTATCCTTTACTTCAACACATATATATCCTTTTATAAAACGCAAATTTACAACAATTGATTTACCTTCAGGAGTAAATTTAATTGCATTAGAGAGAAGGTTAAGAATTATTCTCTCATATTTTTCTTCGTCTATCCCGATTATCCTCTTTGAAATTTTAGATACAAATGTTACATTGACCCCTTTTCTTGATGCATACTCATATACAGACTCTGTTATAGCTTTTGTTAGAAAAACTATATCTATATTCTTTTTATGCATATTGATACGTCCTGCATCAACACGGGTGATATCAAGAAGGTTATTGACCAGACGTAACTGTCTGTTTGTGTTTTGTTTTATAATTTTCATATACTCTTTAACTTTATCAGTCATCTCTTCTGCATAGTTTAAGTCCAATACTTGAACAGCACAATTAATGACATTTAAAGGTGTCCTAAACTCATGTGACAAAAGGGATAGAAACTCATCTTTCATCTCTATTGATTTTTCAAGTGCTTCATTATTCTCACGTAGCTTTATTTCAGCTTGTCTTTGCTCGATTAAATCGGCAACTTGCCGTACTAACACATCAAGAAGTCTTAATTCTCCATCTGTTGGGTTGTAAGATTTTCGCCAATGAGTTGATAATACTCCAATCGTCCTACCATTACGAGAGATTAGCGGAGTTGACTGAATAGCATTAATACCCAATTGCACATAAAAGTCATGTGCTATTGTACCGGCCATGTAATCACATTCTGTTATATTTGGTACAATTACACGTAGACCTGTACATAAAGCTCTATAACAAGAAAAATATGTAGCTTTAGAGTCTAACCATTCAACAGACTTAATATCTTCCGGTTCAAATCCACGGGCTACTAAAACTTGAAGTTTATCACAATTATCTTGTTCTGTATGCACTATCTGCATACTTGCATATCTTGAATGCATTATTTGCATTGCTGCATCAACAATTTTTTCATACAGCAATTGAATATTATCTTCATAAATAAGTTCCGTGCTTATACTTTGCAGTAGTTTAACATTTGATAATTCTATTTCAAGAAGTTCTTTCTGATGTTTGATAATGTTTTCCTGTTCCTCTATTTTTTTACGGTTTATTACTTTTTCTGTTATATTTGTTAGAGTCATAATACAATATTTTAAAATATAATTTTCAAATATAGGAATGATACTGGTTTGCCAGTAGGTCACACCTCTTTTAAATTCATACATATATTCATCGCTATAAAATGGTTTTTGGTTTGAAAGTACATCTCTCCATATATTTTCAGCAGTACTGCCAACCCAGCCTGATGCAATTTCAGATAATCTTTTACCTATGGAATTATCCCTGTTATCAAAAGGTTTGTCAAGACTATTAAGAATAGTCTGATTGGCTTTCAGGAGAATTATATCCGGCACACTAAAGACGGCAATACCAAATTCATTGTGAGAATACAATGCTTCCATAAACGGGTGTGTAATATTAAGACGGGAATTTGGCTTCTCAAAGAAAACATAAACCTTCTCATGCATATCTTCTTTTACATCTATATTTACAAACCTCACATCCAAGTTTTTTGTAAATATAAAATAGTCGCCATGTTCATTAATATTTTTAATATTAAAATTAGGACCGACTCTTAAAATATTAAAAACATCTGATGTATTTTTGTTTAATAATTCATCAACTGAATATTCAGTCAAATCAATAAATGATTTACTTACTTCAGTAACCTCCTCATTGTTCACGAATATATACGATTGCCCATACGTGTTGTCGAAGAAATTATTTGATTTCATTATAATACCTCCACCCCTGGTTTGTTTTTTGTTTTTTTAATGACTTCGTTCCGACGTATATAATTATTATAGTTACAGCTGCTGATTTTCCCCTGAAATCAACCAGCTACTATGAAATGTTTTGTTGCTTCTACTAACTTAAAAGTAAACTATAATATTTATGTATGGTACAATAATAACAGTATTCTCAACACTTCAAGGATACTGTTATTATTTCTCAACAACCTTAAACATCAACTCAATTGGTGCTTTTATATCTGTCCATATTTCAAAAGCTTCCGCCCCCTGATAAACAAGCATGCCAAGTCCGGGAACTATTTTACATCCTCTTTGGACTGCATCTTTTAATAATTTTGTTTTCATTGGATTATATACAATATCACATACAACTAAATTTTCATTAAGTAAATTACTATTCATGGGACTTTCATTAGTATTTGGAAACATACCGACACTTGTTGTATTAATTAAAACATGAGAATCATCGATTGCTTTTTTCATATCTTCGTTTTCCATAGGTATGGCAGCACAGTTTCCTAACTTATTTACATATGCAGCTAAAGATTTTGCCTTTTCATAAGTTCTGTTACAAATATAAATATTTTGAGCTTTATTTAAAGCTAATGTTATGGCAATTGCCCTTGCAGCTCCACCGCTCCCAAGAATAAATACTTTCTTGTCCTCTATTTTTGTTCCTGTACCTTCTTCAAATGATTTCAAAAATCCGGTACCATCTGTATTATATCCCTTTAAAATACCATTGCTAATTTTAACAGTATTAACTGCACCTATTAGTCTTGCATATTCATCAATATCATCTAAATATTGAATTATATCTATTTTATAAGGTTTAGTAATATTAAAACCGTCGAAGTTCATTTTAGACATACCTTTAACAACAGTTTCTAAATTGTTTAACGTAACTTCTATGGGAATATATATTTTATTCAAATTACATTTTTGAAAAGCTGTATTTTGCATAATAGAAGAAAAAGATTGTGCCAAAGGGTATCCTATAAGCCCTACTAGTTTTGTACCTGTATTTATATCCAACATTAACCTCCACACTCTACATACAATTTATCTTATTATAACATATAGGCATTAACATTGTTATAGCAAAAAATCGCATCGTTATGGAAATATATCCCATAATATGCTAATTGATGTAATATTTTTATCATCTATTGCAAATACTAAATAATAATATTATAATTATTAAAAATATGGGTTCATTCGTCCCCAAATCCTAAGATAAACGAGGTCCTTAATGACTGAAAACGAAAAGAAGAAATTTATAGTAAACGTTGCCTTTATAGTCACAGTATATGCAGTTCTTTATTTTATTTTTGTTTACATGATTCACTGGATTATGCCATTTTTAATTGGTTTTTTAATAGCATTGGCTTTAAGACCGGTTACAAGATTTGTAAATAAATTTGTTAAAAGTACTGGAAAAGGTGTTGCTTTATTTGTTATTGGAATGTTTTATGCTATTGTTGTACTAATACTGTGGTTTTTGTTTACATTTTTATTTTCTCAGACTACAGAGCTGATTAGAGTAATGCCAAGGTTGTATTTTGACAGGTTAGAACCATTGCTTTTGGAGTTTAATGATTGGATTGTTGCAAATGCAGAAACTCTTTCTCCGGATGTTGCAAATACTATTTCACAAATTGTAACCAATGGTATTAATTACATAGCAGATATAGTAAAAAATATATCTATTTCATTCGTACAGTTTGCAACAAAATTTATATCAAATTTCCCCTTATATTTAATATCTGTAATATTTACAATTGTTTTATCGGTATTTATCAGTTTGGAATATGACAATTTAACAGCATTTATCAGAAAGCAGCTTCCGGATAAATTCAATTCAACATTTGAAGAAGCACGAAAATTTGTATCCGGTACATTGTGGAAAATGATAAAGTCATATGCAATAATAATGATAATTACATTTCTTGAATTAATGACAGGTTTTTCAATATTGAAGGTTAATTATGCACTACCCATATCTGCCATTGTTGCATTCCTTGATATAATGCCTGTTATTGGGACAGGTGGTGTATTAATCCCATGGGCAATTGTTGAATTAATATTAAAAAATTATTTTCTTGGATTTGGTTTATTGATTTTATATGTTACTGTTACTGTTGTAAGAAATGTTATAGAGCCAAGGATTGTAGGTCATCAGATAGGCTTGCATCCAATCATAACAATCACTGCCATGTATGCAGGTTTGAGGCTATTTGGATTTGGAGGATTCATCATAGCACCGGTCGTTGCTATTACGGTTAAATACTTAAATGATACCGGAAAAATAAAATTGTTTAAAAATTGAGATTCTTCACCTGCGGCTCAGAATGACACGCTGCTTCTACGATTTACAATTAATATGGAAGAAAGCTTCTTTGACCTTTGGCCAAAGAAGCTTTTTATTATTGTTTTGTTATTATTAATAATTAATACCAGCCTCTTAATTTCATAACTTCAGCAACTTTTTTAACTGAAATCATGTAAGCAGCCTGTCTTGTAGTACATTTTTGTTGTTCCTGAAGAGCCCATACATCGTTAAATGCTTTAACCATTTTAACTTCTTGTTTTTCTTCTACTTCTTTTTCTCCCCAATAATATCCTTGAAGGTTTTGTACCCACTCAAAGTATGAAACTAATACTCCGCCGGAGTTAGTTAAAATATCCGGAGTAACAGGGATTCCTCTTGCATTTAATACATCATCAGCATCAGAGGTTGTTGGTCCGTTTGCAGCTTCGCAAACTAATTTAGCTTTAATTTTTTCAGCTATATCTTTAGTTATAGCATTTTCTAAAGCAGCAGGAATCAATATATCAACTTCCAAATCCCAGAATTCATCAAGAGTAATCATTTTAGCTTTCGGATAATCAACTAAATTTTTATGTTCATTGAAGTATTTAAGCATATCATCAAAATCTAATCCATCTTCATTATATATTGCATATGTTCCAACTTTTGGTGCCCATTCTCCGATAGCTACTATTTTTGCTCCTTGTCTTTGAACATTTTTAACTGTAAAACGACCTACATTACCAAATCCTTGAATGGCAACTTTAGATTGTTTAATGTCAATTCCAAGTTTTTTAGCAGCTTCTCTTGTAACTATTGCAACTCCAAAGCCTGTTGCTTCATTTCTACCTTCTGAGCCGCCCCATGCTACAGGTTTGCCTGTTATAACACCTAATGCGGATGAGCCTGTCAACTTGTTGTATTCATCAACCATCCAAGCCATAATCTGTCCGTTAGTTCCTGCGTCCGGTGCCGGTATATCTTCTTTTTCTCCTAAGTACTTATATAGCCTTTGAATATAACCTCTTGAAAGTCGTTCTAATTCTCCTTGTGACAATGTTAATGGATCACAAATAATACCGCCTTTACCTCCGCCATATGGAAGTCCCATAACTCCGCCTTTAAATGTCATCCAGATAGAAAGAGCTTTAACTTCTTCTAATGATACGCCGGGATGGAATCTAACTCCACCTTTTGTAGGTCCAACTGCGTCATTATGCATTGCTCTGAAACCTTTAAATGATTTCATGCTTCCATCATCCATTCTGACAGGAATATTAACTTCGATAACTCTTTGTGGTTCTTTTAAAATCTCATATACAGCAGGGTCTAATCCTAAAGCGTCACAAGCAGCTTTTACTTGTTTTTGAGAATTCTCCAATGGATTTAAATTCTCTTTTCCCATAACTATACCTCCAAAATATGTAATTTATAAGTTTATCTTAAATATTGCTAATAGAGTAACAATATTAACGGACAAATTCATTCTACCACCCTATTGATATTATTTCAAGCACAAAAAATATGCACACGTTTCGAATGTATTAAACGGCAAAACAGAAGCATTTAGCTCCTGTTTTTAATAATTATTTTTCTTTCTTTTTCATTTTGTTGTAGTAATAAGTAAGTGAGAATAAACTTTCATTTAAATGAACATTTTCAACATGCACACTTTCAGGCATTTTCAAATCCTTAGGAGCAAAATTCCAAATAGCTTTTATGCCACATTGAACTAATTGCTCAGCAACTTGCTGGCTTACACTTTTAGGTGTACAAATAACCGCAATATCAATATGTTCTTTTTTTAGAAAATCTTCTATAGTGTCTGCATCTAATATCAATGCATTTCTTATGGACATTCCTATAAGTTTTGGATTTTTGTCAAATAAAGCAACCACTTCATAGTCTGCTTCATAAAAACCTGTATAGTTTGCAATTGCCTGGCCTATATTTCCAGCACCTACAATTATTATTTTATACTTTTTGTCCAAACCTAATATCTTTGCTATTTCATTTCTCAAATTTCCTACATCATAACCAAATCCTTGCTGTCCAAATCCTCCAAAATTATTTAAATCCTGACGAATTTGAGAAGCTGAAAATCCCGTCATTTCACTTAATTCTCTGGATGATGTCTTGCTCACTCCTACTTTATTTAACTCTCCAAGATACCTGTAATATTTAGGTAATCTTCTTATTACTGCCGGTGAAATTCTATCATGTACCATATGCGCCTCCTGTGAACTTATTTTAACAATCTTTCAACCACTTTGCAACACATTTTTTCACAATATCTCAGATTATTTTTAACAATTTAATTTTTTTTATGAATTTTTCATAATAACACTTTCTATAACATTAACTGCTTCTTCACAAGCATCGCAGCATTTTTCAAGACGATTGTATGCAATTGTCCATGTCATAATATCTATGGCATTATAAGTTGTCACGTGCAGCTTCCTTACACTTTCTGTATAAAGATTGTCTCCTTCTTCCTCAAGTCTGTTAATTTTTATGATTCTATTATGTATTTCCTTTGATTTCTTGAAATTTTTAAATTCCTTAAATGCTTCTATTAATTCCTTGCAACTCATTAATATAATTTCAGAAAATTTAATTGCATCATTTCGGATAACTTTTACATTGTACATATACATATGAAGGAGTACATCTTCAATACAATCCGTAATGTCATCAATTTCATGTATTAACATTATAATATCTTCACGCTCAATAGGAGTAATAAATTCTTTTGCAAGTTTTCTTGTTATTTCATGACCTTCCAAGTCAGCTGAATGCTCAATGTCATGCATAATTTTCATTTTTTGCTGCAATGCATCTGCATCATAGTTTTTCAATGTGTCATCCAACAACTTTGCTGCATCATAGCAGTACTGCGTTAATTTAATAAAACCGTCATAATAATCAAATTCATTCTTTCTTGCCATATTTCCACCTCTTATTAAAAAATTATCATAAATAGTTTTGCCATTAAATATCCGATTAATCCACATCCCGGGAATGTTAAAATCCATGTCATAACCATTTCATTTACTATACCCCAGTTTACGGAAGATAATCTTTTTGCAGCCCCTACTCCCATTATTGCAGTAGTCTTTGTATGAGTGGTGCTTACAGGTATTCCTGTCATAGAAGAAATAAACAAACAAGTAGCTGCCGCCGCATCAGCCGAAAAACCTTGATATTTTTGAAGCTTAACCATGTCCATTCCCACTGATTTAATAATTCTATAACCTCCTACAGAAGTTCCAATACCCATAACTACCGAGCATAACAGCATCATCCACAAAGGTATTTGAAAATTGGTAACATTCGCTTGTCCGTTAGCCAAAAATATTCCAAGCATGAAAACTCCCATAAATTTTTGCCCGTCTTGAGCTCCATGCATAAATGCCATAGCTGCCCCTCCTGCAACCTGTGCATTTTGGAAAAAATTATTAGCCCTTGACCTGCTCATTTGCCTGAAAAGTGTTTCTGTTATTTTTACAACAACCCAACCCATAATAAAGCCTAAAAATGTAGATAATCCTAATCCATACAATACTTTAATCCATTCATTGCCGTTTATTCCTGATAATCCGTTATGCAGTGCTATTGCAGCACCGGATATACCTGCTATTAAGGCATGGCTTTCACTTGTTGGTATACCAAACCACCATGCAGCAGTTGCCCATGTTACAATTGCAAATAATGCTGCACACAATGCTACTAATGCATCCTTGGAGTTCCCCCCAAAATCCACCATATTGTAAATAGTTAGTGCTACATTTGCATTTATCATTGTCATTATGAAAACGCCAAAAAAATTAAATACTGCAGCCATTAAAATAGCCGATTTTGCTGATATGGAACGAGTAGAAACGCATGTAGCAATAGCGTTTGGTGCATCAGTCCAGCCATTTACCATAATAACCGCCAAGGTTAAAATTGTGGTAACCAGCAACATCGGGTTAGAAGTAATCTGCGTTAAAAAATCTAAAAAAGATACAGCCATTTTTTTCTCCTGTTTATATTAATTTCACGCGATTTTTTTGAAATTTTACTTAATTTTTACATACAAGAATAATATACCACAATATGATATAAATTTCTACTAGTTTTATAAACATATTCGAAAGTTACTGTAACGCTTTAAAGGCGAATTGAATATCATATTCGTAAGACTAATTTTGGGAGGATTTTAATGAAAAAATTTATTTCTCTACTTATTGTTATGCTGCTTATTACATCTATGGTGCTCACCGGATGTAGTGAAAAGCCGGCAGAAAATCAGAAAGTGCGTCTGATAGAAGTAACACACTCAATTTTTTACACACCACAGTATGTTGCGATTGAACAGGGATTATTTGAAAAACAAGGTCTTAGCATTGAATTAACCAATGGTGGCGGTGCTGATAAATGTATGGCAGCAATGGTTAGCGGTGAAGCCGATATAGCATTTATGGGACCTGAGGCCAGTGTTTATGTGTACCTGCAAGGAAGAGATGACTTAGCAGTTAATTTTGCTCAGCTTACTCAAAGAGATGGTTCTTTTATTGTTGGAAGAGAAAAAGATGACAATTTTACAATTGACAAATTAAAGGGTCATACTATTCTTGGAGGACGAAAAGGCGGAATGCCGCTGATGGCATTAGAATATGTATTAAAACAAAATAATTTAACTCCGGGTGTAGATGTTGATGTGAGAACAGATGTTCAATTTGATATGATGGCTGGTGCTTTTGCTTCTGGAGAAGCAGATTATACAACTCTTTTCGAACCATTGGCTTCAACATTTGAGCTTCAAGGAAATGGATATGTTGTTGAATCTGTAGGAAGGCTTGCAGGATATATTCCTTATACCTGCTACAGT
>CAZCTI010000001.1:0-74250 GCA_964501385.1 uncultured Clostridia bacterium | reverse complement strand
TCCTTCCAAAAGGTGTTGAAGTTAAAAATGAATTAATGAAATATTGGAGAGAAAAGCATAGAAAAGCAGGCTATGTAGAAATAGAAACTCCATTAATGTTAAATCAGCATCTCTGGGAAGTATCAGGACATTGGTATAACTACAGAGAAAATATGTATACTACTTCAATAGATGAGCAGGACTTTGCAATTAAACCTATGAACTGCCCCGGTGGAATTTTGGTATATAAAAATGCAATGCATTCCTATAAGGATTTCCCAATGAGAGTTGCTGAGGCAGGAAGAGTCCACAGACATGAATTATCAGGTGCTTTACATGGTTTGATGCGCGTAAGAGCATTTACTCAGGATGATGCTCATTTATATATACTTCCTGAACAAATAAAAGATGAAATTAAGGGTGTTATAAACTTAATTGATGATATTTACAAGCAGTTTGGTTTCTCATATAAATTGGAACTTTCAACAAGACCGGAAAAGTTTTTAGGAGAAATTAAAGACTGGGATATGGCAGAGGCATCATTAAAGGCAGCATTGGATGAGTTAGAATTGGATTATATAATTAATGAGGGTGATGGAGCATTCTATGGACCTAAAATTGATTTCCACTTAACTGACTGCATCGGAAGAACTTGGCAGTGTGGTACAATTCAATTGGATTACCAGCTTCCTCAACGCTTTGAAATGGAATATGTGGGAGCGGACGGACAAAAACACAGACCTATAATGATTCACAGAACTGCTTTTGGAAGTATTGAAAGGTTCTTTGGAATTCTTATAGAGCAATATGCAGGAGCATTCCCAACATGGCTTGCACCGGTGCAGGTAAAAATGCTTCCAATTTCAGATAAATTTATGGATTATGCAGAAAAGGTTAAAGAACAGCTTGAAGCACTTAACATAAAAGTTGAGCTTGACTCAAGGGCAGAAAAAATAGGCTATAAAATTAGAGAAGCTCAAATGGAAAAAGTTCCTTACATGTTTGTTGTGGGAGAAAAAGAAGTTGAAAACAATACTGTTTCCGTAAGAGAAAGACAAAAAGGCGACATAGGAGCCATGAATGTTGATGAAATAAGCAGCATAATTTTAAATAAAATTAAAAACAGAGAAAACGACTCACCACAATTAGTGTAAATAACAAAAGAGGCATGCTAGATGCATAGCCTCTTTTTTAACTTGTTTTTTTTAGATATCAACAACAACCATTTGTTCTTGGTCATTTACAACAGAATAATAATAAATATTTTTTTCAATTTTAATTTCTTACTCCTTTTGAACTTAAGTTCACTTTTAAACTTAAGTACAATTTACTGCTAAATATATAATATGTAAAGGAAAAAAGTGTAAAATGCTTAGCATCTGAAAAGTGTAAAATGCTTAGCAAGTAAAATAGATATTGAATTTTACCAATATTTTATATAAAATATAGTTATAATTAAAATATGGAGGTTATAATGAGCACAGTATATTCAGATGTTCAATATCATATTAATATGAAGGAAGGGGATGTGGGCAAGTATGTAATATTGCCGGGGGACCCTAAAAGATGTGAAAAAATTGCAAAATATTTTGATAATCCCGTATTGGTGGCAGACCATAGAGAATATGTAACTTATACAGGTTATATTGATGGAGTGAAGGTAAGTGTTACATCCACAGGAATAGGTGGTCCATCTGCTGCAATAGCAATGGAGGAATTAGTAAACATAGGAGCTGATACATTCATAAGAGTAGGTACCTGTGGAGGCATGAACGTTGATGTAATGGGTGGAGACTTGGTAATTGCTACAGGAGCTATCAGAATGGAAGGAACAAGCAAAGAATACGCCCCCATAGAATTTCCGGCAGTTGCAGATTTTGGAATAGCTAATGCTTTAATAAAAGCAGCAGAAAATTTAAACAAAAAATATCATGTAGGTGTGGTTCAATGCAAGGATTCCTTTTATGGACAGCATACACCTGATTCTAAACCCGTAAGTTATGAATTGACAAACAAATGGGATGCTTGGTTGAAAATGGGTACATTAGCGTCAGAAATGGAATCAGCGGCACTATTTATAGTTGCAGCTTACAGAAAAGTTAGAGTAGGTTCAATATTTAATGTGGTTGCAAATCAAGAACGAAGAAGATTAGGCTTAGATGACCCTCAAGAGCACGATACAGAAGCTGCAATTAAAACAGCAATTGAAGCACTAAGAATTTTAATTAAAGAAGATAATAAATAAAAAAAGATTCTTTTTTGTCCTTTGACAAAAAAGAATCTTTTTTATTACGGTAGGATATTCACTAATCTCAGCTTAAGAATAAAGTACCCCCCAATACCACATTAAATAATTATTTTAATTTTTAATCAAATCTTAATTTATCCCTAAAACCTAATTAATTATAGGGTGGTAATTTATAAATAGAAAATAAAAAACAAAAAATAATTTATATATAGGAGGAGTTATGAAAGTAACATTGGAACAAATTGATGAACTTAGAAACAGAGTTAATGTAAGCTATGAAGAAGCTAAAAGCACACTTGAGAAAAATGATGGGGATTTAATAAAATCAATTATTGAACTTGAGAAGAAAAAAGGAAAAAAACACGAAAAGCAGGGAAATTTCACAAGCTTTGCAAATAAACTTTTGGCACTAAAAATGTCCATAAAAAGCAAAGATGGGGATATGATTTTAAATGTAGCCCTTGTAATTGCATTAGCAGTATTCATGATGGCACCTTGGGCAGCAATATTTGTAATTGCATTAGCAGTATTGACATCCTGCAAAATTAGAATTTACAAAGACAAATCATTAAATGTAAATGACATTAAGAAAAATGTTCAGGAAACAGTAGACAAAATTAAAGTTAAATCAGAAAAAATTCTTCATGATGATGAAGAAGAAGTTAAAAATACTGAAGAACAAGAAAATGAAATAATTATTGAATATTAAATATCAGGTCATTGACCTGATATTTATTTGTAGACACGCATTATGTCATCCTAAACGATAGCGAAGGCTCTCATTTATATAAGGAGGGGGTATACCCGGAATGACAATGAGGCGGGTTATCCGTGGCAATTACAAAAACTAATTGAAATATAAGGAAAAAAATAGTACAATAAAACAAAAACGAGGTTATTATGGGTAAGAAGAAAATCTTAATAGTTGAGGATGAGCAAAAAATAGCACGGTTTTTAGAGCTTGAACTAAAATACGAAGGCTATGATGTAGATATAGCAAACAATGGCAGGGATGGTTTTGAAAAAGGGAAATCCCCGGAGGTAGATTTGATTATTCTTGATTTAATGCTCCCCGGATTAAGCGGAATTGAAGTATGCAGACGTATAAGACAAACCTCGGATGTGCCTATAATAATGCTTACTGCAAAGGATGATATTTCCGATAAGGTAACCGGTCTTGACATAGGTGCTGACGATTATATGACAAAACCATTTGCGGTAGAAGAATTATTGGCACGCATAAGAGTGTTGTTAAAAAGAAAAAGCATAAAAAATCATGATGAAGATTCTATGATAATAGGTAAGCTGAAATTATCTAAAAATAATTATAAGGTAGAGTATGACAATGAAAATATCGAGCTTACTAAAAAGGAATTCGAATTGTTAGAATACTTGATGCGAAATAAGAACATAGTTCTTTCAAGAGAAAAAATTTTAGATAGCGTATGGGGATATGATTATTTTGGAGACACAAATATTATAGATGTATACATAAGATACATAAGAAGCAAAATAGACCAGAAATACAATGTAAATCTTATTGAAACAGTAAGAGGAGTAGGCTATATAATAAGAGACTAAAGGAAGTAACATGATAAAGTCAATATTAAAATCACTTTTAAACATAGTTCTTTATCCGGCAAAAATGATAATAAATGTTCTGGTAGGTCTTTTAAAAAGACTTAAATTTTCTATTGCATTTAAAATTTCTACCACATATTTAATATTATACATTATTATAATAATGACAGTTGCCTTGACAACAAGTGTAGGATATTTGATTTTTGAATTGCAAAAATTTGAAGATTCAGCAGTTAAAAATGATTCTGAAAATATAATTCAAAGCTTCCCAAATTTTAGTAATATTGACATAAGAAAAGCAAACTACAATTCCTTTGAAATATTTGACGAAAATTTAAATACTATTTACACAACAGGCAGAGGCGGAAGATATGCTGACGGTATTTTAGTAATAGCAGAAAAAATAATTTATGATAATGAATATGTTCACTCGGAAAGTTTTATTAAAGATAGGTCGTATTATTATATGAATATAAGCTACCCCATGGAAGGGATGCTTCGTGATGCATGGAGAATAAGTTTTTTAGTTTTAGTATCCGGTGCAATAGGTCTTATGTTTTTTGCACCCATAGTATCAAGTACCAGCTACAAGCTTATAGGACCCATAAAGAATATGACCGAAATTACTAAGACTATTACAGTGAATAATATAAACACAAGGCTTGACATAAAAGGAACGGAAGATGAATTAAAGGAATTGTCGCAAACCTTCAACGAAATGATGGACAGAATAGAAGGTGGATATAAAACACAGCAGCAGTTTGTTTCAGATGCTTCCCATGAGCTCAGGACACCAATAGCAGTAATAAAGGGTTATGTAAACATGCTTGACAGGTGGGGAAAAAACGACAAATCTGTTTTAGAAGAATCAATTGTAGCTATTAAAAATGAAACGGATAATATGCAGGATTTAATTGAAAAATTATTGTTTATTGCGAGAAGCGATAAAAGTACTTTAAATTTTACAAAGGATGATTTTAGAATTTGCACTGTCCTTAATGAAATTGAAAAAGAAACAAAAATGATTGATACGAAACACAAATTACATTTTAAATTTTATCAAGATGCAACAATTTACGGCGACAAAATGCGTATTAAGCAGGCAATAAGAATATTGGTTGAAAATGCGATGAAATATACTCCCGATGGCGAATATATTATGGTTTCAGGCTATATTCAAGATGAATTATATGTAATTAAAGTAGAAGATACCGGTGTAGGAATTCAAAAAGAAGACTTGAAAAAAATATTTGATAGGCTTTACAGAGCGGAACAATCAAGAAGCAAACAAATAAGTGGTCATGGATTAGGGCTTTCAATTGCAAAGATAATAGTATTAGGTCATAAAGGTAAAATAAAGGTTAAAAGCACGCCGGGAAAGGGCTCGGAATTTTCTCTTTTATTTCCTTATTTAGATAGTTGAATTGAAATTTACATAATTATCGACAAAAAACATCAAAATAAGTCAGAGAAATATCCTTTTATAAGTAGTATAATAGCTTGTACATTATGCAGAAAGGGAAGGATGATTTTGTGAATATTCAGTTTATAGAAACAGGACAAGTGTTGACAATCAAACTCAAGGGTGAGTTAGACCATCACGGAGCCGATGAAGCAAGAGTTTTGATTGATGAAAAAATTAAAAATGATAAGTTCAATAAATTGGTAATAGATTTTAAAGGTCTTGATTTTATTGACAGTTCAGGTATCGGGTTCGTTATAGGACGATACAAAGTCATTAGGAAACGAAACGGTGTAATTGAAATAGTACATGCCAGCAAAAAAGTAAGAAAGATTCTTGACATGAGCGGCATTGGAAAAATAATTAATATTAAATAGGGGGATGAAATGCATAATAATTATGTATATATTAAAATACCGAGTCTATCTGTTAATGAATCCTTTGCAAGAGCAACAGTTGCAGCATTTTGCTCAAGTTTGAATCCAACAATGAACGAAATATCAGATATTAAGACAGCAGTGTCTGAGGCAGTTACAAATGCAGTTGTACATGCTTATGAAGATGTAATTGGTGAAATTGAAATAAAGTGCACGATTGAGGGGCAGGTAGTAGAAATAATAGTTGAAGATTTTGGTTGTGGAATCACAGATGTAAAAAAGGCAAGAGAGCCTTTGTTTACAACACGACCGGAGCTTGAACGTTCTGGAATGGGATTTTCTGTTATGGAATCATTTATGGATGAACTTGAAGTGTTGTCAGAAAAGAATGTTGGAACAAAAGTTATATTAAGAAAAAAAATAGTTGAGAAAAAACAAAAGACATTAAATGAAGAAATTAATGATGAAAATTTGGAAGAGGATGAATAAAAGGTTTGTGTACTGAAAAATACAAATCGAAGATTTGTCATTCTGAGCTTAAGCGAAGAATCTCATGTTTTAAAGAGTGAGATTCTTCACTACGTTCAGAATGACACTTAAGTTACGATTGTTTTTAGAAATGATAAAGAAGTAAAATTTAACAAATTATAATAAAAAAGGCACTTTTAGTGCTTTTTTTTAGTATTCAAAAATCTTTTTTGCAAATAATACTTATGAGGTGAATTATATGAAAAAGAAGATTTTTTTATTAATAATAATCTTGATTATTGGCTTAACTGCTTTTTACTTTGGTAACAGTATAGACAGATCGCTTAAAAAAATCCCTGAAAGTGCTGTTTTATTATAGTATTAGTTAGCTATTTCAAAGATACCGGAGGAAATATGAAATATAATAAAGACAACTATAAAAAGGTAGTTGATGAGTTAACTCCCAAAAATAAAATGCTTAAAAATTGTATAATGGCATTTATTTTTGGGGGAGCAATTTGTGTATTGGGGGAAATTATAAATGATTCATTTGTAGCCTGGCTTGGTATATCTGATGATGAAGCATCACCCATGACATCAGTAGTTTTAGTTGGATTAAGTGCGGTGTTAACAGGTTTAGGCTGGTACGATAAGCTTGGCAAAGTTGGGGGAGCAGGAACTGTAGTACCAATAACAGGATTTGCAAATTCAGTAGTTTCTCCTGCTATGGAATATAAAAAAGAAGGATTTATCTTAGGAACAGCTGCCAATATTTTCAAATTAGCAGGACCAGTATTAGTTTTTGGATATTTTTCTTCTTTTATAGCAGGCTTATTAAGCATGGCTTTTAAATAAGGGAGGAAGTATGAAAAAAATAGGCAGAACATTTAAAATAAAAGACGATGTCGTAATAAGAGACACATATACAATAGCCGGACATAAGGAAGGTCAAGGACCTCTTAAGGATAAATTTGATATGGTAATTGATGATGATTTGTGGGGAGAAGATTCCTGGGAAAAATGTGAATTGAAATTGCAGAAATCTGCAGTAGAAAATTTAAAAAACAAAAATAGTTTGATAAATGAAAATATTGACCTGCTAATTTCAGGAGATTTATTAAATCAAATCACATCATCTTCTTTTGCTGCAAGAGAATTGGAATTGCCATACATAGGTGTATATGGTGCCTGTTCTACCATGACATTGACAATGGGATTGGGTGCCTTATTAATTGACGGAGGATTTGCTGAAAATATAATTTGTGTTACATCAAGTCACTTCTGCAGTGCAGAAAGACAATACAGACTTCCTCTCGAAATGGGAGGACAACGCCATATGTCAGCCCAGTGGACAGTAACTGGCTCTGCAGCAGTATGGCTTTCAAACCACGGAAATGGTCCAAAAATCAAACATGTAACTTTTGGAAAAATAGTTGATTTGGGCGTTAAAGATGCAAATAATATGGGTGCTGCCATGGCACCGGCTGCGTACGATTCATTAAGTCAACACCTTCAAGATACAGGTATTGATTATGATTTAATTGTAACCGGTGATTTAGGAACTGTAGGCAAAAGTATAGTAAATAAAATGTTTAATGAAGATAATAAGAGTATTGAATCAAAATATGATGACTGTGGTACCATAATTTTTGATATTAAAAAACAGGATGTACATGCGGGAGGAAGTGGTTGTGGATGTTCAGCAACAGTATTTGGTTCATTCTTTTATAAAAAACTATTAAATAATGAAATAAAGAAACTCTTGTTTACATCTACGGGAGCACTACATTCACCGACTGCAACTCTTCAGGGTGAAAGTATTCCGGGAATCGCCCATTGCTTAGGCATTGAAGTATAGGAGGAATTATGAATTATGTTATGAGTTTTGTTATAGGCGGTTTGATTTGTGTTATAGGACAGATTATAATCGATACATTCAAGAAAAATAATGCTTATCTGCTTGTTTTATTAGTAGTAGCAGGAACTGTATTAGGATTTTTAGGAGTGTATGATAAATTAGTTGAAATAGGGCATTCAGGAGCAACTGTTCCACTCCTTGGGTTTGGAAATTCATTGGCTAAAGGAGCAATGGAAGAGGCTGCTGAAAAAGGATTTATGGGTGCACTTAGTGGGGGGGTAATAAGAACAGCACCGGGAGTAGCAGCAGCATTAATATTTGGTTACATCGTTGCAGTAATATTTAATCCGAAAGGAAATAAATAGTATGACCTAACGCCATTTATTAAAGGTATGGGGACACACCTCCCTATTTATGCTGGTAGGAGGAATGTCCCCGTACTATGAGATCCTTCGCTTTGCTCAGGATAAGCGACCGACACCAAATCGAAGATTTGGGTCGTCTGCTTAGTTTTCTACTGATTCCAATATTTCATCTATTTCTGACGGTTCTTCTTCTGAACCTTCAAATTCATCAATTATATCATTTATTATGTCTTCCAAAGCATCTCCATTTCCATTGCCATTTCCGTTACCATTTTCACCGCCGTTTTGTTCCTCATCCCGCCACTGGTCATAATGCCACTTAGTGTGATAATAACAAGTTCTTGTAGGAACCTGATACTGATAATCTTCTGTTATCAGCCCTGAATTACCTAAATTTGCAACTTCTATTCCTGCTACATGAGTTATTTGGCCGCTTTCATCAATTGTTATTTGACCTGCATATATTTGTTTAAGTTCCTCTAATGTAAATATAATTCTATCTTCCAAAATTTGTTGATATAATTTTTTTGCTTCATAATTTGGTGTCTTTGCTTCAGGGTCGTAAAGAGGGTCTCTTAAAACAAAAACACGTTCTTCAACCAAATTGCCCGGACAGTATTGAGATTTAAGCATATTTGAGCTTGTGCATACTTCAACCTTGACATGTATGTCACATGTTTCTGTTGGTTGAGTACCGGGAACAAAATATTCAGTTATAACTTGACTTCCTCTTTGGTCATGAGCACAAAGGTCACCCGGAAGCTTTCCTGATTGAGAACAGACACTTACAGGTATTAAATTTGGACTGCGTGTAAATGTTGCAGGAGGTAAACCTTGATGGATAGGAGTCATAATTGCACTCCAAAGTCTTGCATTGTTGCCGCTGTCTCCTGAAAGTTTCATTTGAACATTATCATTTCCAACCCAAATTCCTCCCACATAATATGGAGAAAATCCAACAAACCAAAAATCTCCGTTAGCTTGAGTAGTACCTGTTTTTCCTGCAACGTCAATACCTAATTCTCCCGGAAGCTTTGCTCTGTAAGAAAGCCCTGGATTTACGGTTGTTCTTAAAATATCCTTCATTAATGATGCAACGTCAGGACTAACTGCAACATGTGTTTCCGGTATATTATCAAGTATTGTTTCGCCTTTAGAATTAACAACCTTAGTATAAACTATGGGTTCAATATATACTCCGTCATTGGCAATTGCTCCATAGGCAGCAGTCATTCCTAAAGGGGAAAATCCTTTTGTAAGCCCTCCCAACGCAAGAGATGCTAAGTTTACATCGTTGTATGCCGTATTCTCTTGAGGAGATACAAATGAATCTTTAGAAGGATCCTTTTGGTTTATTAATCCTAAGTTTGTCAAGGAGCTTATTGCTGCATCAAGTCCTATTGTTTCAAGCATTGTAACTGCATTTGTATTGATTGACTGTTCTATTGATTTTCTTAAAGTTGTAATACCCCAATACTTGATACTTCTGTGTTCGTACCAGTTTTTTGGCCATCTGTCGTTGTTTTTATTATATTTTGGCAAGTCATCGATTGGATAAGCAGCTGAATACCCCAAATCAAGAGCCGGTAAATATACAGACAGCGGTTTTATTGTGGAACCAGGCTGTCTTGCAGCATCAGCAGCTCTGTTGAATGTCTTGCTTCCCTCAATTTGTCTTCCGCCAATCATTGCTTTTATTTTTCCTGTTCTGTAATCCATAATAACAGATGCAGACTGGGGCTGTACAATACCTTTTTCCTGAAAGAAGAAATACCCTTCCGGTATTCTTAACACACCGTCATTGCCTATGTTAAACATTTCAGGATTTTTATTTATATAGGTTTTAGGTATTTTAAAGGTTCCCTTTGTTCCGCTTTTTTCAATGACTTCATAATTGGGTCCCACATTTAGGGCTCCTATTGAGTGAGAAACAAAATTCATTTTATCATCTATTGTATATGCATCAACAATATCAATTGTTGAAGAGTATATATCAAATTTCTTTGATTTAATTACTAAGTTGCCACCTTCATCTAAGCTGTACTCATCAGCGTTAAGGTATATGCCATTTTCTTCATCCATTATGTTTTCTTTTGCGTAGAATATAAGCTGACCATTTTCATTTAAAATATTTAAGCCTGAATCAAGCATTCCTGTTCCTTCGCCGCCTGACCATTTAAAATATCTCCAGTCCTGTGCAATTGGCTTATCAGTGGACGGTTCAGCACCCAAATATAACACAGAAAAGTTTTCGTAGGATTTTTCCAAGGATTTTTGAATATTTACATCAATTGTTGAAGTAATAGTTAATCCGCCTTTATATAGATAACTTTCAGCTTCTTCGTATGTTTTACCTTGAGCAATCATTAAATCTTCTATTACCTTTTCTTTTACATAATCCATAGGAGTTGATGAAATACCCTCAATTTTTGTCTGTCCAGGGTTTAATGCTATACGCATATCTTCTGCCATGGCAGCATCATATTCTTCTTGTGATATAAATTCTAATTCAAGCATTCTATTTAATATAGTATGTTGTCTGTCTATTGCTTTTTGGTTATACACACAAGCATATTGAACAGAGCCTATGTATACATATCCTACAATATCTTCTTCGGGAATATCATTTATATCATCTAAATTATAACGATTGAAAGGAGCATATACTACCGTACTTTTTGCAGCACCTGTTAACAAGGCACTTTCTGCTAAAGTAAGCTCACTTACATCTTTTGAAAAATATGCATAGGATGCTGCTTGAACTCCGTATTGGCTTTGTCCTAATGGTATGGTGTTTAGGTAATTCTCAAGAATTTGCTCCTTGGAAAGTATTCTTTCAACCTTAATAGCCAAATAAATTTCTGTGATTTTTCGCTCCCATACTTTATCGCTTGACAGGTATAAATTTTTAACAAGCTGTTGTGTTATGGTACTTGCACCTTGTGCAGTAGGGTCACCTACTTTTACATTGTAAACAAGGGAACCTGCAATACGTCTTAAGTCAATACCAAAATGTTCTTCAAATCGATGATCCTCAATTGCAATAAAAGCATCCTGTAAATGTTTTGGTATTTGATTAAGTGGTACAATTTCTCTGTTCTCGTTTGGGTCATGAATTTGCTCTATTACATTTCCGTTTTCATCAACAATTTCTGAACTTTCAGTCAGCATTTTGAGTACATTTGTAGGGTCAATTTCAGGAGCATTTTTTATTATTCCCATAACCATTCCGAAAATAGCCCCACCGACAATTATTATTGCTACAAGAATTAAAAGCAGAGTTACACGTATTATAACCCTCCTTTTCTTTTTTGCCCTTCTCTTTTTTTTGTCAGTTTTATTTTTTGATTCTACATTACTTTCATTTATTTCAGGGTTCTTTTTTTCTTTTGACATAAATACCTCCGCTTTGATGCATTAGTTAGTATACCACAAATAAAACTAATATTACCAAAGATTTTATTATCTTACATATTATATAATAGAAAAAGCATGAAATCAATAGTTGAAAATCACAGAGAAAAAAATTAAGAATATCTTAAAGGCAGGTGCACACCTCTTTAAAGGAAGGGGGGGACACCTTCATGGCGGGCAAGACTTTAAAGCATCCCCATGAAGGAATGTCCCGTACTTGGGATAGTCTTTGAGGCAGGTGTAATGTCCAGGATTATAATCACGAAGAAAAATTAGTGAGACATAAGAAAACAAAATTGCAAAATAGCATTCATAGTGTTATATTGTTTATGTTAGTGGGTAATATACATACATTAAGGTTCACGGAGGAAAAAATGGAGAAGGAAAGATGTTTGTTGGTTGCAGTACAGCTGTCAAGTGATAAGCAAGAAGAAAATGATATGGAAGAATTAGAACAATTGGTTGAAGCTGCAGGTGGTGAAGTAATTTCAAGCATTGTTCAAAATAGAATAAGTATTGATAACAGATTTTATACCGGTCAAGGTAAAATAGACGAAATAGCGAATTATGTTAAAGAATTAGATATAGATACAGTGATTTTCAATGATGAATTAAGCGGCTCCCAAATAAGAAATATAGAAGAAATTGTTGAAACAAAGGTTATAGACAGAACCAGCCTTATACTTGACATATTTGCAAACAGAGCTCTTACAAGGGAAGGACAGCTTCAGGTAGAATTAGCACAGCTAAAATACAGTCTTCCAAGACTTATAGGTGTTAATAAAAACCTTTCACGATTAGGAGGAGGAATTGGTACCAGAGGTCCCGGCGAGCAAAAGTTAGAAATAGACAGAAGAAGAATAAAAGAAAAAATTTATGACATTCAAAATCAATTAGAGGATTTAGGTAAAGCTAGAGAAACTAAACGAAAGAAAAGAATGAAGGACCAAGTTCCCATAATATCTATAGTAGGATATACAAATGCAGGGAAATCAACATTATTAAATGCTTTGGTTGAAAGTGAATATAAGGAAGAAGCAGAAAACAAGAAGGTATTTGCTCATGATATGCTTTTTGCAACACTTGATACGGAATTAAGGAGAGTGAGATTGCCTGGCGGAAGAAGAGTAATTTTTTCAGATACTGTAGGATTTATTAAGAAGCTTCCTACACAAATTGTAGAAGCATTCAAAGGAACGTTGGAAGAAATAAAATATGCCGATTTAATAATTCATTTGATTGATATTAATGATGAAAATTTGTCCGTACATAAGGAAACAACAACTAAATTAGTTGAAAAAATTACAGACAAGGAAATACCTGTTTTAACTGTTTATAATAAAATAGATAAAATATTGAATGAAAAAATAAGTACTTTATCAACCAATGATATTATTTATATTTCAGCAAAAAACAAGCACAATATTGAATTGTTGTTAGAGACCGTAGACAGCAAAATAAACGGTTCAAAAAGTTATTGCAACTTACAAATTCCTAATGATCAGTTGAAAATTTATTATTGGCTTTATGAAAACAGAATAACTGAAAATGCGAAGTTTGATGGCGAAGGTGTCTCACTTAAGTGCTTATTATACGATAATGAAAAAGCACAGTACGAAAACTTTATAACAGGAGATAGTGATGATTAATTATAAATCTATCCATAAAGAAGGAAGAGATGAAATAATTATTAATAAATCAAAATTTATAGGTACTGCATGCCCTGTTCAAGACGAAGAAGAAGCATTGGAATTCATAGACAGAATAAAGAAGGAATTTAAAGATGCAACACATAATGTGTATGCCTATGTAATCGGTGAAAATTCAAATATTCAAAGATTCTCTGATGATGGTGAGCCTTCCGGCACAGCTGGCATGCCTGTATTAAATGTAATAAAACAGGAGAATTTAAAAAATGCAGCAGTTGTTGTAACAAGGTATTTCGGCGGAGTGCTATTAGGTGCAGGAGGGCTTGTGAGAGCCTATACAAAGGGAGCAAAAATAGCCTTAGAAAGTGGAATTATAGTAGACAAGAACCTGTTTTATGATGTATCATTTAAGATAGATTACACATTGCTTGGCAAAATGGATAATGAATTAATAAAAAACAACATAATTGTCGTGGATAAAATTTATGAATCTCAGGTACAGTTTAAACTTATAGCTGAAACTGAAAAATTGGAAAATGTTGAAGCATTAGTCAGTGAAATTACAAGCGGCAAGGCTGAAATCACAATGGGACAGGCAAAGTATTTTTCTATAAAAGATGGGAGAATAATTGCTGAATAGGTTTTGTAAAAGCTTTAGCACAAGTCATTTCTATAAAAGCGTAGAGGTAAGAGGAATGCACTGTACTATGTTATCTTTCGCTTTCGCTCATGATTACAAAATATATACTTTTAGGATGACATAAAAATATTGAACTTAAAATAATATTATGATAAAATATCACGTCACAACACGTAAGGAGGATAATATGTCAGGACATTCAAAATGGAGTAATATAAAAAACCGTAAAGGTAAACAAGATGCATTAAAAGGTAAAATATTTACTAAGCTTGCACGTGCAATAACTGTAGCAGTCAGAGAAGGCGGTGCAGACCCAGGTTATAATTCATCATTAGCAACGGCAATCGAAAAAGCAAAGGCACAAAATATGCCTAACGACAATATAGACAGAGCAATAAAAACAGGTCTTGCAGCTGCATCAGGCGAAAATTTCGAAACTATTACTTACGAAGGATATGGACCAAGCGGTACTGCATTTATGGTTCAGTGCTTAACAGACAACAAAAATAGAACTGCAGCAGATGTGAGACATTACTTTTCAAAACATAACGGGAACTTAGGAACAACAGGTTGCGTAGGTTATCTGTTTGATAAAAAAGGTGTTATATCCATCGATTTTGACGATAAAATAGATGAAGAAGAATTAATGATGGCAGCCCTTGATGCAGGGGCTGAAGACTTTGAAGCTGAAGAAGACAGCTATGAAATAACAACTGTACCGGAGGATTTCATCCAGGTTCTAAATGGTTTAAAAGAAGCAGGCTACAACAATATCAAAGGTGATATTATGTACATTCCTCAAACTTATGTTAAGGTTGAAGATGAAGATGCACTTAAAAACCTTGAGAAGCTAATAGATGCATTAGATGAAAATGATGACGTCCAAGAAGTTTACCACAACTGGGATATGCCTGAAGAAGAGGAAGAAGAATAGTCATATTAACGGTTCTTATTGGCAATGGCCATAGAGAACCGTTCTTCTATTTAGTTAGTTTTTTAATACTATGTTGTGAGAAGCTTCTTTTAGTTATTTCTTATAAAAAAGAAATATGTTATATGCCTGACTTTTTATTGTGATGACAAATTTTGTCTTTTATTGCGATATTTTAGTAACTGTTATAGTTTGTTTTCATAATATATTGTATAAATCTTTAAGGGATTAATATATAAAGGAGCATGATAATTATTATGAAAATTAAAATATTTCAACAAGAGTGCCCATTAGTGGCAGATTATACAGAAACACAAATACCTGTAACTGTAGCTTTAGACGAAGTAAATTCGATTTTAAACCCGGGCCCAGGAGAACACCAAACATTTTGTTATATAGTGACTCAGGTTGAAGAACCAATAGCATTAAGCCATTGGCTTTTAGGTATTTGTCCTGATATTACTTTAGAAGATCTTGGTGAAGTTACAGTATTTATTAACGGTCAAGAGCAAGAAGTTATTTTGGGTGAAAACGTTCAAATAAGAACAGAAGAAAACCCTGACCCTCCGACTGGATGCACAGGACTAAAATTTGATTTTGGTTTGGAAGAAGCAGACGACGTAATGACAGTATGCTTTGAATTATTAACAACCTACCAAGTTGGACCAAACAATGTATGCTTGTCTGCAGGAGGCGAAACTGAAACAGGTTTAACTGTATGTGGCCCAATATGTGGTACTATAGAAGAATGTGAAACTACAGTATTTCAGGAAATTGGAGTATGTGTCCCTATTACAGTAACTCCATCAGCTATTGTTGGTGCTATTAATGTTACTTGCTGCGGGGAAACTGAGGTGTCTGATACTATAAATTGTGGAACATCCGGACCACCTTCTTGTACATTCTATGTAACTCAGAACTTGTGCGTAGAAGTTCCTATCAGGTTCAGTGCAATGGGAGAACCGGGACAACAAGTTGTAACATGCGGCACACCAAATCAAGAAGGTTGTACTTGCAACGATAACGGTGAATAATATTTTTAGGAAAAAAGCATGATTAAATATTAAAAACGGTCTGTTTACTGCGGGTTTACAGCCCGTTTTTTATCGTATTATATCTAAATACTGATGTATTTGTAACTTAGATAATATACAAACATAATATGTATTATAGATTTTTATAAGGAGAGTTGATATGTTTAATGATAGAAATATTCATGATACTCCATGTAATGAAGATAGCTGCGATGTAACTGCGTTTACGGAAATAGATGTTTGTGTGCCCATTAGTGTTGAGCCTTATGTAGACTTAGGAGAACCAATTATTGAATGCATTGAGGAGCCATGTCTTATGCCAATACCCTGTGGTTCATGGAATAAGAAAAATGGAAAATGCAGGTTTACGATTTGTCAGAAACTTAGCATCATGATTCCAATAGAATTTAAGGCTGAGGCTTTTAGCGGTCCTCCATCTGTAAATTGTTCAGCCGGAGGAGTAGAAGAAGAGGAAGAAGAATGGCCACCATACATCTGTTGCGGACAGGGAGAAGGCCTACCCTTTGTTTGTTGTGAAGAAGAATATAGTGAGTTACCACAAAAAAACCTCGAATTTTATTATTCCGTAAAAGGCAAAAGAGGTAAATTAAAAAAATAAAGCAGGAGCAAATGGCACCTGCTTTACTTAATTATATTGTATGCTCAATGAATATTTTTACCCCTATAAATATAAGTAATAACCCACCTAATATCTCAGCTTTTTGCTTGCACATTTCGCTGCATTTTTTACCTAAATGAGAGCCTATAATTGAAGTTATAAAAGTTATAATTCCTATAGACAATGCAGCACTAAATATATTAACATTCATTACGGCAAATCCAACACCTACTGCCAATGCATCAATACTTGTAGCAACAGCTTGCAACAGCAATGTCTTTGGGGTAAGGTATTTTGAGCCTGTTAAACAAGCTTCAGGATATTTAAATTCTTTGATTGCTTCAATTATCATTTTGCCACCTATGAAGCTAAGAAGCATAAGTGCAATCCAATGGTCTAAACTTGCTATATAGTCACTGAAAGTAGAACCTATAAAAAAACCTAAAATAGGCATGAATGCCTGGAAAAATCCAAAAGCTGCTGCTGTAGAAAAAATTTGTTTTTTATGTATATTGCCATAGCACATACCGTTAGATATCGATACGGCACAAGCATCCATTGATAAGCCTAATGATATGAAAAATAGTGTAATTGAACCCATTTTATCTCCAATAATTATGACTCATGCATTTATGGATGAGTCATTTTAATGTTATGTATATTTAAATTATATCATTTGACATTATTTAATTCAAGCATAGAAATACTAAATTAATTATTGACATATGTCGCGGTATGTTTATAATAAAAATATACAATAAAATTTGGAGGTATTATAATGTCTTACAGCCCTGCATTAGGAAGTACAATAAGTAAAACGAAAATTAGGACACCTGAAAACGTTTCACCATTTTCCGGAATGTGTTCCGTCTGCACAGCTAATTGTACCGGTACCTGTGAAATAGGTTTATCGGCAGTTAGAGGTTCTGAAGCAACATATCCATATCGAAGGGATATAAATCAATTTGCTTCAGAAAAAGATTATCCATTGGATTTTTCGCATTTATCCATTAATGGAAGAGTATTTGGAGCATTGGGATGTAAAGAGGATGCTTATGAAGCCACATACCCGAAAGTTAAAACTGAAACTGAATTTGGAATAAAGAATAAGGTTAAAATGAAAATGCCTATTATTTTACCTGCCATAGCTAAATTAAACTGGAAAGATTACTATATAGGAGCATCCCTTGCAGGAGTATCGGTAGTAATAGGTGAAGATGCCATCCCCAATGATAAAAACATAGTTTTGGAAAACGGAAAGGTTGTGTCATCTCCATTGGTTGAAGAAATGCTAAATGATTATAGAAAATACAATCGAGGATATGGCGAAATAATCATGCAAGCAAGCTATGATGATGAAAACTCCGGAGTTTTGGATTATGTTATTCCAAAGTTAGGGGTAAAATCTGTAGAGCTTAAATTTGGGCAAGCTGCTAAAGGAATTCAGGGAATGGGAAGGATTAATTCTTTAGAAGAAGCTTTAAAACTTCAAAAGAAGGGATATTTGGTTTATCCTGATCCCTCGGATGAAACAGTTGCTGAAAATTTCAAAAATGGTATTGGTCCTGTATTTGAAAAAATAGGTAAACTTCCTATTTGGAATGAGGAAATTCTCAAAAAACGCATTGCACATTTAAGAGAATTGGGAGCTGAGCGTATTTGCTTTAAAACAGGTCCATTTGACCCAAAAGATATAATTAGAATATTAAAAATAGCATCAGAAAATGAAGTTGATTTAGTTACCTTTGATGGTGCCGGCGGAGGCACAGGCAACAGCCCTGTTAAAATGATGAATGAATGGGGAATGCCTACTGTTAATTTGGAAAGTATGCTTTATGATATTTTAAAACGTATGGATGAAAAAGGATACTTTTTGCCACAAGTTGCAATAACAGGAGGCTTTGCATTAGAAGACCAAATATTCAAGGGATTGGCACTTGGAGCCCCATATATTCAATTTGTTGCTGTTGGAAGAGCTGCAATGGCTGCAGCAATGGTTGGCAAAAAAATAGGTGAATTAATAGAAGCAGGCAATATACCTAAAGAATATGAAAGTTTCGGAAGCACAAAGGAACAAATTTTTGCAGACATAAGAGAACTTAAATCTTGTTATGACAATGCAGAAGAATTGCCGGCAGGTTCTGTCGGAGTATATTCATATATTAACAGAATATCTGCAGGCATGAAACAGCTTATGGCATTAAACCGTAAATTTGATATTAAATACATAGACAGAAGCGATATTTTCCCATTGACCGACTTAGCAGCAGATATAACAGGATTAGATACATATGAAGATGTTTATTTAAGAGAGTTAGAAAAAATTTAAGGAGGGGGAACACACCTTCCTATATAGGGATAGTCTATGATGGAAGAAGGAATGTACCTTTACTATGAAATATAAAGTTAATAAAGAAATGTGCAGGGCGTGCAAAATGTGCCTACGGGTCAGGTGTCCTGCCATAAAGATTACAGAAAAGGCTGAAATTAGCAAAGAGAAATGCTATGGATGCGGTATATGCATAAGTCTATGTCTAACGGGAGCAATAGAAAAATTTGAAGAACTGCAAAAATAATTTTGCAGTTTTTTATAACTAATTATTGACATATGTCATATATGGAGTATAATAAAATTATAGATGACATATGTCAATTAAAAAAGGAGGAATTAAAATGCCTAATAGAGATGGAACGGGACCTGTTGGAAGAGGACAAATGACAGGAAGAGGTTTTAGTCTTTGTGGAAATAGATTTTATGGCAATAGAAATTGTTATGGAATGGGCTTTGGTAGAAGGGGTTATGGTTTCGGACAAAGATATGGTGAAGGTTATGGATTAGGTACCGGATATGGATTTAAACAGAATGTAACAGAGAAAGAGTTTTTACAAAATCAAAAGGAATTTTTAGAATCACAATTAAAACTTATTGAAAGTGAATTGGAAGATTTAGATGACTGATGAAGGTTTATAGTTGGAGGAAAAAATGAAGATAGCAATTCCAATAAAAGAGAAGTCAATTAAATCAAATATTAATGATTCTTTTGGTCGAGCACCTTATTTCCTTATTTACAGTACAGTTACAAAAGAAATTGAAATTTTGGATAACAGAGCTGTAGTAGAACAGGGTGGTGCAGGAATCAGAGCGGCACAAGTCATTGCAGACAATGGAGTTAGAGCAGTAATAACAAACAGATGTGGCGAAAATGCAGAAAAGTTATTCAGGAATGCTGAAGTTTTTGTTTACGAAGCCAAAGAAGGAAATGCAGAGCAAAATATAAATTATTTAATCGAAAATAAGCTTTCTTTACTCAATGAATTTCATACAAACTTTCATGGCAAAGAAAAATAAATATTGACATATGTCCTTTGAGGTGTATAATTTTGTTATCGACATATGTCGCAAATATGGAGGAATTATGAAAGTAGCAATACCGGTAGACGATAATAATATTAAAGGTAATATATGTGTATCATTTGGCAGAGCACCATATTTTATGTTTTATGATACAGAAAAACAAAACACTAATTTTGTTAACAACAGTGCTGCAAACAGTCGAGGCGGGGCAGGAATCAAGGCTGCACAAATTATTGTAGATAACAATGCAGATGTTTTAATTACGCCAAGATGCGGCGAAAATGCTGCAGATGTATTAAAGGCTGCATATATAACCATATATAAATCCAAGGATAATTCAATTGAAGAAAACTTAAGAAATTTAAAAGAAGAAAAATTAAGCTTATTAAATGAAATACATTCAGGATTTCATGGTCATGGGGTAAAGTAAAATGAAAATTGCTGTTTTAAGCGGTAAAGGCGGAACAGGAAAAACATTTATATCAGTAAATTTAACCTATGTTGCAAATAATTCCGATTATATAGACTGTGATGTGGAAGAGCCAAACGGATACTTATATTTTAAGCCTGAAATTATTAATACTGAAAAAGTATGTGTTAAAATCCCTTATATTGAAAAAGACATCTGCACCGGGTGTCGAAAATGCATTGAATTTTGTAAATTCAATGCATTGGCATTTATAAAAAACAATGTTTTTGTATTTAAAGAAATTTGTCACTCTTGTGGTGGCTGTATGCTGTTATGCCCGGAAAATGCTATTTCAGAAATTGATAAAGAAATCGGAGAAATCCAAGAGAGTGTTTTTAACAATTCAAATATATTCACAGGAATTTTAAATCCCGGTGAAGAAACAGGGGTTAAAATAATTAAAAGGCTTTTAAGCAAATCACAGGATAAGCCCTATACATTTATTGATTGTCCTCCCGGAAGTTCCTGCAGCGTAATGGAAAGTATTAAGGATGCTGATTATTGCCTGTTGGTGGCTGAGCCAACTTTATTTGGGGTACACAATTTTAACATGGTTTATAATTTGGTTAAAATATTTAACAAGCCATTTGGTGCTGTTTTAAACAAATGTTTAGAAGTCGATAATCCTGCAGAGAAATATTGTATAGAAAACAATATAAAAGTGTTATATAAAATTCCGTTTGAAAATGAACTTGGAAAATTAAATTCAAATGCAGAAATAGCATCTCAAAAAAGCGAAAAATACTTCAACTTATTCTCTTCATTGCTAAAAACAATTCATGAGGAGGTTCATAATGAAACAGTTATTGATACTTAGCGGCAAAGGAGGTACCGGCAAAACAACCGTTGCAGGTGCATTTATTAAGCTTTCAAATGTAAAAGCCTTTGCCGATTGTGATATAGATGCTCCAAATTTGCATTTGATTATGGAGCAAAAATCTAAGCCTGAAAATTCTGATTACTATGGCATGGATAAAGCTGCAATAGATAAGGATAAATGTATTGAATGTAATTTATGCCATGAAAATTGTAGGTTTGATGCAATTAATACAAATGATGACTATGAAATAAACCTTTATGATTGTGAAGGGTGTGGAGTATGTGAAGCAATTTGCCCTGCATCAGCCATAAAATTAGTGCCATATAAGGCAGGAGATATGACATTGTACAAAGAACCTAAGGTATTTTCAACAGCAGAATTAAAAATGGGCAGTGGTAATTCAGGAATGCTTGTAACGGAAGTAAAGAAAAATATGAGGCTTAATACTGATGCTGAATTTGCAATTATTGACGGTTCTCCCGGTATAGGATGTCCGGTTATTGCATCTATAAGCGGTGTAGATATTGTATTGATTGTAGCTGAGCCTTCTTTGTCCGGAATAAGTGATATGAAAAGGATAATTGAAACAGCAAATCGTTTCAATACAAAATTAGCTGTTTGCGTAAATAAGTTTGATACTAATGTTGAACACTATGAAAGAATAAAAGAATACTGTAGTAATAACAATATTCATTTTGTGGGGAAAATCCCTTTTGATAAAAAAGCCGTGCAAGCAGTAAACAGCGGATTAACAATTGTTGATATTGATTGTGCAGCAGGAGAAGCTGTACAAAAAGTATATAAAGAGACTATGAAAATTTTAAGCAATTAGGAGAAGAAAATGAGTGAAAATTGTAATGAAAACTGCAGTTCCTGCAGCCAGAGCTGCGACAGCAGAAAAGAAGCACAAACTGATTTTTTAGAGAAGCCTCATGAACAAAGCAGCATCAAAAAAGTAATAGGTGTTTTAAGCGGTAAGGGAGGGGTAGGCAAATCATTAGTTACATCAATGCTTGCAGTAACAATGAAAAGAAGGAACCACAATGTGGCAATATTAGATGCCGATATTACAGGTCCTTCAATACCAAAAGCTTTCGGTATAAACGAAAAAGCAAGGGCTAATTCTGTAGGTGTACTGCCTTCAAAAAGTAAGACCGGCATAGATATTATGTCAATTAATCTTCTTTTGGAAAACACCACAGATCCGGTTGTATGGAGAGGTCCAATAATTGCAGGTACAGTTAAACAATTTTGGACAGATGTAATATGGAAGGATGTAGACTTTATGTTTATTGACATGCCTCCCGGAACCGGTGATGTAGCATTGACAGTATTTCAGTCAATACCCATCGATGGAATTATTGTAGTGACATCTCCCCAGGAATTAGTTTCAATGATAGTTGAAAAAGCAGTTAAAATGGCTGAAATGATGAATGTTCCAATCATAGGAGTAGTTGAAAATATGTCATATTTTAAATGTCCCGACTGCAATAAGGAATATAAAATATTTGGGGACAGTAAAATTGAAGAAACAGCAAAAAATTACGGATTAGAAGTTATAGCAAAACTTCCTATAGACCCCCAAATAGCATCCATGGTGGACAAAGGAATGATTGAGCTTTATGAAGATAATTTATTTGTCAATATAGCAGAAATATTGGAAAATATGGAGGTATAACATGAAAATAGCAGTAGCAAGCGAAAGAGAAATGGTGACAGGACACTTTGGACATTGTGAAAATTTTAATATTTTTGAAACAGAAGGAAATAAAATAATAAGCTCTGATTCAATTAAAAATCCGGGTCACAGGCCTGGTTTTCTTCCAAACTTTTTAAATGATATGGGTGTAAATGTAATTATATCCGGAGGAATGGGCGGTGGTGCAGTTGAAATATTCAATGATAAAGGAATTGAAGTAATAACAGGTGCTAATGGCAAAGCAAAAATGGCTGTAGAGGAATATTTAAAAGGAAATTTGAAATCAACAGGTTCCATTTGCCATGAACATCAGCATCACGATGAATGTGGAGAGTAATATAAAGAAGCAGGACGATTTCTTAGGATTTGCATTGCAATCAGTAATCGTCCTTTTTTATTGATTGTTAATTGGTAAAATTTATCATATAATAAAAACAATATCTGCAATTTTTATATGAGGTGATGGTATGGATGCTAAGATTATTAGGCTTACCGAGTACGTAATTGGTATTAAAAACAATGAAAACGGTGTTGAATTATATAATAAGTACAAAGACGATATTGTATGCGTAAAACCACAAGAAGCATTTGAAGTATTTAAAAACTTATTGGATGAAGGAATAGAATCAAAAGAAATATTAGTATTTTTAGATAAAGTTATCAATGCATTTTATAAAGGGCTGTCAAATCATAAGTGGGAGATGCCACAAAATGATAATTTCCTTAAAGACATGTATTTGGAAAATGAGGGCTTAGTAAAAAAGACAGATGAAATAAAAGAACTGATTAAAGGTGATGACATACAAACCAAAAAAGAAAAAATTCTAAAAAAAATAATTGAACTTGATGAATTTAATGATCATTATTTAAAAAAAGAAAATATATTGTTTCCTTATTTGGAAAAAACAGCACCTAAATTTGAAGGTACAAAAATAATGTGGTCACTGCATGATGTTGTGAGAAATTTATTAAAATCAACAAAGGAAGTATTACAAGACGAAAGCTCTACAGCACAGGGAGTAAATATTGCTATTGCAAATTTATTTTTTGGAATATTGGGAGTTAAGAAAAAAGAAGAACTTATACTATATCCTGCTGCTTGTGAAGTTTTAAAAGAAACAGACTGGTATGAAATACATAAACAAAGTCTTGAATATAATTTCCCGTTTATAAATAAAAAGGCGGAAAATGAAATTGAAAACAACGTGAATAAAGAGTTCGGTAACAATATGTTTAAAACTGAAACAGGAGAGCTTTCATTTGAAGAAATTGCCTTGATATTTAACAACTTACCAGTAGATATGACATTTGTGGATGAAAACAATAAAGTAAGATATTTTACAAGACCGAAGGACAGAATTTTCCCAAGGTCACCTGCAGTAATAGGCAGGAACGTAAACAACTGCCATCCGCCTGAAAGTGTTCATATAGTTGAAGAAATAGTGGAAAGCTTTAGAAACGGAAAAGAAGATACAGCAAAATTCTGGATTAATATAAAAGGCAAAATAATATTGATTCAATACTTTGCCTTAAGAGACTCAGAAGGTACTTACAAAGGAGTATTGGAAGTAAGTCAGGACATAACAGAAATTAAAAGCCTTGAAGGTGAAAGAAGACTCCTTAAATGGGGAGAATAATATAATAGTTCATATGAATTGCTGTCTCTCGGAAGATGGTCAGCAATTGTTTATATAATGTTGTTAAAAAATGGCAATTGAGTAAAAAACATTATTATAATATAATAGCAAATAGCATCTTAAATGGAGGACGAATTAAAACATATGATAGAAGTATACAAAAATATTTATTTATTTGATATACCTTTAAAAGGCAATCCCTTGAAATCATTAAATTGTTTCATAATTAAAGGTGAAGAACAAAGTTTAATAGTTGATACCGGATTTAGTACCAAAGAGATTGAAGATATAATGATGGAATCAATCAACACTCTAAATTTGGATTTAGAAAAAACTTCTTTGTTTCTGACCCACCTGCATTCTGATCATACGGGATTAGCAAGCTTCTTAGAAAAAAAGGGTGTTCAAATATACATGAGCAAGGTAGATGGAGAACTGTTAAAAAGTGGCATTTCAGCAGATGGGGATTTTTGGCCAAAAGCTTTTGAGTACGGAATGCTGCAAGGTTTAAGTGAGGACAATGTTAGCTTAGAAACGCATCCGGGCTTTAAGTTTCAAGCTCCCGAATTTTTCAATTACACACCTGTTGAACCGGGAGAATTCTTTAAAATAGGAGATTATAATTTTGAAATTATAGACCTTCAAGGTCATACTCCAGGCATAGTAGGGTTATATGAAAAAGACCACAAAATATTGTTTAGCGGAGACCATATATTAGGAAAAATTACTCCAAATATTACATTTTGGGGATTTGAATATGGTGATATGTTAGGAAAATATATAGACAGTTTAGATAAAGTTTATAATATGGATATTAAATATCTGTTTTCTTCTCATAGATTCCTTGTAAACAACCATAGAGAAAGAATAGATGAAATAAAAAATCATCATGAAATAAGACTGAATGAAGCAGTAAATACTCTTAAAAAAAACGTCAGCTCAACAGTGAGAACTGTTACGAAGAACATGCATTGGGATATCAGTTCTAAAAGCTGGGATGATTTCCCTAATTCTCAAAAATGGTTTGCAGCTGGAGAAGCACATGCCCATTTAGAAAGACTTCGTGCTTTAGGAAAAGTTGATTATGAAATTAAAAATGGTTTACTGTATTATTTTCTGGTAGACTAAGAAAGAGGGATAAGTATGAAAAAGATTTTATTTTATGGAATGACCGGTGAAAAGATGTGTTTTCAGCATATTTTGATGAATGCATTAGATTTGAGTATTGCCGGAGAAGATGTAACGATAATATTTGAAGGGGCATCTGTAAAACTGATTTCAATATTTGAAGAGGAAAACAACCCCCTTTACAAAAAGGCAAAAGAAGCAGATTTAATAGCTGGGATTTGCTTAGCATGTTCAAAAGTTCTTGGTGTATATGATGCTAACTTAAAGTCAGGTCTGCCTATGTTAAATGATATGTCAGGACACGCTGGAATGAAGAAATACATAGAAGATGGATATGATGTAATAAGTATGTAACTTATTAAAACATCTATATCACAAAGGTCAGCTTAGTAATATCAAAATGTATATAAATTGAATAAGCACAAAGAAATGCATTATGTGATGCCTAACGGCGATGAAATGCATTTTTTTGTTGAAAATAAGTTTTAAATCGATGTGCCAATAAGTTTAATGGATCTGTTATGTTTAATGCTACCTTCCGAAATAAAAAAGATAAACCTGTAATCAATGCATATGTTGTGGATGCGAAATAAACTTTTTTATTCATAGTTTCCATAGTGCCCTCCGGTGTTTTTGTGTTAGCTTAATTATACATTATTTAAGCTAATAATTGAAGCATAACAAACATAAGATATTTTGTTTAAAATGACAGGAAGGTGGCATTTGCCGAATAAATAACATTGACATTTTACCAAATATGGTATATATTAATAGTAGAAGTAAATATTCCTAGCGGTCAAAGCATTTATTGTGAAAACGATCTATGCGGAGTAAGACATCTAAGTCTTGTAAGGATATGATGTTCTTATGTGAGAGTTAGTCTATCAGGGTGGATAGCCGTTTATTGGATGTCCATTTTTATATGTAAGTTATATTCTAAAGTGCCTTTATACTTATTAAAAGTCATTAAATTCATTTTAGATATGATTTAATAATTTTTAGGAGTAAGTGGGCACTCATTCAAATGATTGTCCTCTTTTTAAATTTAAAACATTATAAAATAAGTGATAAGCATATATGAATTGTAAGAAACGAAGAGGTATGATAATATTTATGCACAAACTTCAATGATTCAGCATTGAAAGGAGGTGACTATTTTGCCGAACAGTTTTATACCACTTATCATTGCAATTGTAGTAGTTGCTGCACTAAAAACATTTGAACGTCTACTGCAATAATGTTTATAAAATACCCCCTTATGCCCACCATAAGGGGTGTATTTTTATTAATTCAGTTTAATAGTCACGAAGAAACTATATCATAATTAATATATAAATTCAATAAAAAACAATTTTTTAAATAGGAAATAACAAATTATTAATAGAGTTTTTTTATCAGAATTTTTCAATTTAAAAATCTTATCAGCTTTTTGTTGTAGTTTATTATCATAATGCTTATAATTGAAGAAGTAGAAGATAGTATTATTTTATTATCAATGTATCAGGAGGAAATCTATCATGGATTACCGAAGTGCTATATTAAAAGATATTCCCGGCATTATATTGCTTGAGAAAAAATATCACAAAGATTCAATCAGTGATGAGGATAAGCCCGGTGGATTTATTACAACATTTTTTTCTGCAAATAAACTTAAAAGACTTATAGAAGAAGAAAAGGGTTTAGCTGTAGCCTGCGATGGGGACAGGGTTGTAGGTTTTGCCAACTCTGCATCTTGGCAGTTTTGGGCTGCATGGCCTGTGTTTTTGCCTATGATTGATGACTTGCCTAATATTAAGTATAAGGGTACCGCACTGTCAGTAAATAATTGTTATCAATATGGACCTGCCTGCATACATAAAGATTACAGAGGGACAGAAGTTTTATCGAATTTGTTTGAAGCTTCAAGGATTTTAATGAAGGACAGATACCCGATTTTAGTAACTTATGTAAACCAAACTAATCAAAGGTCATTTCAAGCTCATTCAAGAAAATTAGGCATTGATGTAGTTAAGGAATTTGAATTCCACGGGAGCAAATTATTTGTACTTTGTTATGATACATCAATGAAAACAATTGGATTATGATTAAATAAATTATATTGCAAATTCTGCTATGAAACAGAAAATCATCACTGAATACGTACCTTGATTTTGGAATTCCTTGACATGAGCAATAAATTGGATATAATAAGAATATCATATGAAGAGAGGTGTAAAAATGCCAAGACCAAGAAAATGGAGAAAAGTATGCTGTTTACCGGATGTAAATCGTTTTGGACCTTTGGATCCACCTGTAGATAATGAATATTTTGTAATTATGTCAGTAGATGAATATGAAACAATAAGATTAATAGATTTGGAAGGGTTAACACAAGAAGAATGCTCAAATCAGATGAATGTAGCAAGAACCACTGTGCAGGGTATTTACCAGGAAGCAAGAAAAAAAATAGCTGAATCATTGGTAAACGGGAAAGTGTTAAGAATAGAAGGCGGTGAATATAAGCTTTGTGACGGAGAGGATTTTCACGGTAAAAGATGCTGCCATAGAAAAAGATGTGAAAAAGAATAAAAATTAAAAATTAGAAATGAGTACCTATAAAGTGTACTCATCGCTTATGCTACAATCATTAGATTGCTCGAACGAGAAGCCCCCACATCTATAAGTGGTGGGAGTATGTCACGAAGATTTTTAAAGTAAGATGCTTTCATAGAAACAGATGTAACAAAAATTAAAATAATGAATAGTATTTGAATAGTATTTGAATAGTATTTTTGTAAAGATTTACAATTTGTTATTGCATTACAATATTTGTTTTGATATAATCGATTTTAAGTTAATACATACTGTGATTGGAAGTAGTAGGTTTTTAAACAATTTAAGAGAGCCGTCGGATGGTGTGAGACGGTATTTGTTAAAACTGAACTCGTCCATGAGTATTTGAAGCGAACAAAGTAGTTTCAAACGGTTATACCGTTATAATATTGAGTGAGGCTTATGCTTAATTTGGGTGGTACCGCGGAATCTTCGTCCCAGCAGGATGGGGATTTTTTATTTGCCAAAAGAGCAGATTTTTGGTGAACGAGACTGTGCTGCCCTAAGCAGCAGATAATTTAGTAAGTGAGTCGAATATAAAAAGATGGAGGAAAAAAATGAAATCATACAATCCACAAGCTATTGAAAAAAAGTGGCAGGATATATGGGAAAAAAATGAAACATTTAAAGCGAAAGACAATACAGACCAGAAGAAATTTTATGGTCTTGTGGAATTTCCATATCCATCAGGAGTAGGTCTGCATGTAGGTCATATACGTGCTTACACATCTCTTGAGGTAATATCAAGAAAAAGAAGATTAGAAGGATACAATGTACTGTTTCCTATAGGTTGGGATGCTTTTGGACTTCCTACCGAAAACTATGCAATGCAAACAGGGAAGCATCCAAGAAAGGTTACAGATGATAATATTAAGGTTTTCACTTCTCAGTTAAAAGCTGCCGGATATTCATTTGACTGGTCAAGAACTGTTGATACTACAGATCCTGATTATTATAAATGGACTCAATGGATATTCCTTCAGTTATTTAAGCATGGGCTTGCATTCAAAGATAAAACATATGTAAATTTCTGTAATAGCTGCAGGGTTGTACTTGCCAACGAAGATTCACAAAATGGTATATGCGACAGATGTGGCAGTCAAGTTGTGCAGATGGAAAAGGATGTTTGGTTTTTGAAAATAAGGGAATATGCAGATAAGCTATTAGAAGGGCTTAATGAAGTTGATTATTTGCCAAGAATAAGACTGGAACAGGAAAACTGGATAGGTCGTTCTTATGGTGCAGAGGTTGATTTTAAATTAAATGGTACCGTTGATAATATAAGGGTATTTACAACAAGACCGGATACTTTATATGGTGTTACATTTATGGTAATGGCTCCTGAGCATCCTTATATTGAAAAATATAGACATAAAATTAATAATTTTGATGAAATACAAAATTATCAGGAAGAATCAAGAAAGAAAACAGAATTTGAAAGAGTACAGCTTGCAAAAGATAAAACAGGTGTAGAAATTAAAGGTTTAACTGCAATTAATCCTGTTAACGGCAAGGAAGTACAGGTTTGGGTAGCAGACTATGTTATGATGGGTTATGGAACAGGAGCAGTTATGGGTGTTCCCGGACATGACCAAAGAGACTGGGAGTTTGCAAAGAAATTTAATATTCCTATAATTGAAGTAATTAGCGGAGGAAATATTGAAGAAGCTGCATTTACAGATGTTGAAGATGGTATACTTATTAACTCCGGTATGATTGACGGCTTGAGAGTAAAAGATGCAATTGAAAAAATTACTGATTATTTGGAAACAAATAAATTAGGCGAAAGAAAAACAAATTATAAAATGAAGGACTGGGCATTTAACAGACAAAGATACTGGGGAGAGCCTATTCCTATAATTCATTGTCCTCATTGCGGCATGGTTACCGTACCAGAAGAAGAGCTTCCTTTGTTATTGCCTGACGTGGAACATTATCAACCAACAGATACGGGAGAATCACCCTTGGCAAATATTACGGAATGGGTTAATGTGAAATGTCCTATTTGTGGTGAGGATGCCAAAAGAGAAACTGATACAATGCCACAATGGGCAGGTTCTTCGTGGTATTTCTTAAGATATATAGACCCACACAACAAAGAGGAAATAGCATCAAAAGAAAAATTTGAGTATTGGGGACCTGTTGATTGGTATAACGGAGGCATGGAGCATGTTACAAGACACTTGATTTATTCAAGATTTTGGCATAAATTCCTATACGATATAGGTGCTGTTCCATTTGCTGAGCCTTATGCGAAACGTACGGCACAAGGTTTGATTCTTGGGGCGGATGGTGAAAAAATGTCCAAATCAAGAGGTAATGTTGTAAATCCTAACGATATAATTGATGAGTTCGGAGCTGATACATTAAGAACTTATATAATGTTTATCGGTGATTATGAAAAATATGCCATTTGGAATGATTCAAGTGTAAAGGGCTGTAAAAGATTTTTAGACAGAGTATGGAAAATGCAGGAAATGATTACCGATGAAAAAGGATATTCACAAAAGCATTTAACCCTTATGCATAAAACTATTAAAAAAGTAAGTGAAGATTACGAAGCAATGAAATTCAATACCGCAATTGCAGCAATGATGAGTTTTGTTAATGAAATTTTCAATGATGAAAGCATAACTAAAGATGAATTTAAATCCATTATAACATTGTTAAATCCTGTAGCACCTCATATAACAGAAGAAATATGGGAGAGCCAAGGATTTGAAGGTATGTTAAATCAAGCAGAATGGCCATCTTTTGATGAAGATAAAACAATTGATGATGTTATAGAGCTTCCTGTTCAAATAAGCGGCAAGGTAAGAGGAAAAATAGTGTTGGCTAAAGATGCAGATGTTGAAACAGCAAGAGGATTGGTAATGGCTGATGAAAATATTTCAAAATATATTGAAGGAAAAACAATAGTAAAAGAAATATATGTGCCTGGGAAAATCTATAATATAGTTGTAAAGTAATTCTTAAAAAAGTTGTTTACAACTGTAAAAATATATACAGAAATAATAGGATTAGTTATACAAGTTCCCGTCAAGGGGACTTTTTGCTTGTAAGATTATTATAATATTGTATAATTATTTTATAATAAGAAAAGACAATTGGTGAACCAATCTGTTAGTTTTGTCCGGCGAGAACCGTCCCCACTGGGTACTGGGTAGTCCCCACTGGGTAGTAGATTGATAGGGGTACTTGATATAGACAGCCCTTTATTAGGACATTTTGATGAAGAAGATAAAGTAGGTTTAGAAAAATTTGTGTCTATTATTGTCGAATACATACAATTTCCGGAAACCTTCATATAACGGTAATTGAACGTTTAATACCCCTTTTCATATAATGTTTTGAAAGGGGTGAAATTATGTTTGATATAAATAAATATTACAATATATATCAGTTTCCATATTACGGATACACTGATTATGCTGTGATGATGGGGAGCTGCTTTTGTAAAAAGTCATATTTAAGATTACTTAATACTATTGATGAACCTTTGGATATACAAATTAATGATATACTTATGGCAGAAAAATTAAATATCGGCGAATTCACTAAGTATGTAAAATTTCCTCCCGGCTCTTACCATATATTAATATATTCAGGAGAAAATAATATATTGTTTGAATCTGATATAGATATAGATTATAACTTAGTGTACACAGGCGTTGTATCTTTGGAACATGAAACTGATGAAATTTGTGTTTTAATGGTTCCTGAAGAAAAAGCACACCATATGACGGGCAATATGGCAGCATTAAGATTAGCAAATTTGTGCGTGGATATACCTGAAGCTGTTTTGATGGATTCAGATGGGACTGTATTGTTTTCCGATATTAATTATGGAAGAGTATCATGTAATGTAGTAATTCCTTCGGGAAGATATACCCTTCAATTAAAGACACTTGAAGGCAATAATATATTGGATTATTGGATAGATGCAGCACCAAAAATGCATTATACATTGTTTGTTTTAGGAAGTTATAAGGATAACAGCATTAAAATTATTATGCCGGAAGATGGAGTAAACTACTTGGATTTATGTTAAAAAATGATATAATAAATTCAAAAGTTGATAAAACCTAACGGTTTTATATGATATGAAATTATTGTATTTGTGTGAAGCAAGTCGCGTTAACGACTTGCACTTATGCTAAAATCAATAACAAATGATTAATGAGGTGAAATATGAAAACTGTAGGAATTATAGGTGGCATGGGACCTCTTGCCACCGTGCATTTATTTGAAAGAATTGTTTTAAGAAGTAAGGCTCAAAAGGACCAGGAGCATATACGTGTTTTAATAGACAACAATACAAATATTCCTGACAGGACAAAGGCAATACTTGGTGATGGGGAAAATCCTGTTAAAGAATTGGTTAATTCTGCAAAGATTCTTGAAAATAGCGGTGCTGATTTTTTAATAATGCCATGCAATACAGCCCATTATTTTATAGATGATATAAAAAAGTGTGTTAATATTCCCTTTATAAATATGCCTGAAGAAACAGTCAAATATACATATGACAAATATGGTAAGAATGCTGTTGTAGGGATTATGGCAACAGATGGAACAATTAAATCAAAAATATATGAAGATTATTATTCCAAATTAGGAATAAAAACTGTTGTACCTATAAAAACTCAGGAAAAAATTATGGAATTTATATATGATGTAATAAAAAAGGGTAATTATAATGCAGGCACAGAGCTCTTTTTTGAATGTGTAAATGAGTTGAAGGATTTGGGAGCTGCTTCATTTTTGTTAGGATGTACGGAACTTTCATCGGCACAATATTTATATAAATTTGAGGGAAATTTCATCAATCCTTTGGAGATTTTGACAGAAAGTACCATAATTTTCGCGGGTGGACAAGTTAATTAATAGCCGTCCCCTTCCTTAAATAAAATACTTGAATTATACGAACGTTTGTAATATAATCATAGAAAAACATTCGTCGGAGATAATATGAAAAAATATAAAAGAAATCAAAGAATCGGAGCACTGATGAAAATTTTCGCTGAAAAGCCAAATTACGTCTTTTCATACAATTATTTTTGTGAACTTTTCAATGCGGCAAAATCAACCATGAGCGAAGATGTGGCAATAGTAAAGGAATTGGTGGCAGAGTTGGATTTTGGCAGAATTGAAACTATTTCCGGAGCTGCAGGAGGTGCTGTATTTATACCGACATTGGGCAATAAAGAAAAAAGTGATATACTTGACCAATTATGCGTATTATTTTCACAAAAAAACAGAATATTACCTGGTGGATTCATATATGCCACAGATATTTTCAATAATCCGAATATTGTTAACAATATTGCTAAAATAATTTCTTCAGAATTCAACAATATTGAAATTGACTATATTGTTACAGTTGAAACAAAGGGTATTCCGGTTGCTGTAATAACTGCTCAAAAATTAAATGTTCCTGTAGCTGTAATCAGGAGAAACAACAAAATTACAGAAGGAGCAACTGTAAGTATTAATTATGTGTCAGGCTCATCTAATAATATTCAAACTATGTCCTTATCAAAAAGATCATTAAAAGAAAATGCTAAGGTTTTATTAGTTGATGATTTTATGAAGGGTGGAGGAACCTGCAAGGGCATGGAAGATATGATGCGAGAGTTTAATGCAAATGTTGTGGGAACTGCTGTTGTTATAGAAACAAAGGAGCCGGAAAAAAAATTAGTAGATAATTACACTTCGTTATTGGTGCTAAATAATATAAATTTAAAGGAAGGAATTATCGAAATTATACCTAATCCTAAATTGTTAAAATAATTTCATATATTTAAGACTAAAATATGAAAATGTTTTTTTGCAATTTTTGGGTTTATGTAGTATAATGGTTAAAATGGACATAATTTTGGGGGAAGGTGGTGACAACATGAAAATATCAGATGTAAGAGTAAGAAAAATTAATTCAGAGGGCAAGATGAAGGCAATCGTTTCCGTAACCTTTGATGATTGTTTTGTAGTACATGATATTAAAATAATTGAAGGTCAGGAAGGTTTGTTTATTGCAATGCCCAGCAGAAAAATGCCGGATGGAGAGTTTAAGGATATTGCTCATCCAATCAATTCTGAAACAAGAAATCTTGTTGCAGAGGCTGTTTTTAGAGCATATGAAGAAAAGCGCACAGAAGAAAGCGAAAACGTGGAAGAAGCCGCCCTTCTGTAACGCTTGCTGATGATTATCAATCAACAGTATTTGGGTCTTATTAAGACCCTTTTATTATGCCCTTTATGACCTAACCCAATTTCTTTGACCGATAGGGAGAAAGAAATTGACGGTAGGTCAAACGCACAGAATTCTCAATTTATGTGAGCGAAAGCGAACTGATAAATTGTTGAATTCTCCTGCGAACCCCATTTGTCGAAGGTATGGGGACAATTTCCCCGAATATTTTTTTGACTTACTAAATAATATGATATATAATTATTCAGTATTACAATTTTACGAGGAGAATTATTATGAATATGTCAATTATTTTGGCAGCGGGTGAAGGGACCAGAATGAAATCTGATATTCCTAAAACACTGCACAAGGTTTGCGGGAAAGAAATGATAAAATATATAATAGAAACATCCATAAATTCAGGCCTTCAAAAAAACATTGTAGTTCTTGGACATGGAAAAGAAAAAGTTGGACATAATATAAAGGATATGAATGTCATAACAGTTGAACAGCCTTTAGGTGAAGGTGTTCCATACGGTACGGGTTATGCGGTAATGTCAGCAGAAAACTATATTGGAGATGAAGATATGGTTTTAATACTATGTGCAGATGGACCTTTAATCAGAAAAGAAACATTGCATGAGTTTATGAACTACCATCTGGAAAATAATTATGCTGCATCAATTATGACTGCAAATATATCTAATCCTAAAGGTTACGGTAGAATTGTAAGAAATGAAGATTCTTCAATTGATAAAATTGTAGAAGAAAAGGACGCTTCAGAAGAAATTAAAAATATACAAGAAATAAATACAGGTATATTTTGTTTTAAGGGAGAATTTCTTAAAAATTCGCTTAAAAAAATCACAACAGACAACTCTCAAAATGAATATTATTTAACTGATACTATTAAAGTTTTAAACAATGAAGGATTTAAAATAGGCGGGTGGCTGTTAAATGATGCAGATGATATTAAGGCTGTAAATGACAGAGTTCAGCTTTCAGAAGTATCAAAATTAATGCAGAAAAGAATAAATCAAAAACATATGTATGCAGGGGTTACAATAATTGACCCGGACAATACTTATATAGAAGATTCTGTTGCAATAGGAAGGGATACAATCATTTATCCCAATACTTATTTAGAAAATGGAACAATTATAGGCAGTCATTGTACAATCGGACCTAATACAAGAATTATAAATTCAGTTGTTAATAACAATGTTACTATTGAAAGTTCAAAAGTTGTCGAATCACTAATAGACGACGGAACAAATGTGGGTCCATTTGCATATTTAAGACCAGGCAGCAATTTAGGCAAAAATGTAAAAATAGGAGATTTTGTTGAAGTTAAGAAATCAACAATAGGTGACAATTCAAAATCATCACATTTAGCATACATAGGTGATGCGGAAGTGGGCAAGAATGTAAATATTGGCTGCGGAGTTGTGTTTGTTAATTATGACGGAAAAAATAAGCATAAAACAATTGTAGGGGACGGAGCTTTTGTAGGTAGTAATTCCAATTTAATTGCTCCTGTTACTGTGGAGGAAGACGGATATGTTGCTGCCGGTTCCACAATAACTGATGATGTAAAAAAAGGAGACTTGGCTATAGCAAGGGCAAGACAAGTTAACAAAGAAGGAAAAGGCAAAAATAGATTTTAATGAGGTTATTATGTTTATAATTGCAGGACTTGGCAATCCGGGTAAGGAATATTCAAGCACCAGACATAATGCAGGTTACATGGCAATAGAATATTTATCTGAAAAACTTAATGTGAAACTAAATAAGCTTAAATTTAACTCCGTATATGGGGATACATCCATAAACGGAGAAAAAGTTATGCTTGTTAAGCCAGTAACCTATATGAACAAAAGTGGTATTGCCATAGCGGAAATAATGAAATCTTATAAAATTGAAGCAGGAAAATTAATTGTAATTTATGATGATATTGATTTACCCTTAGGTACATTAAGAATCAGACCAAATGGTAGTCCCGGCACTCATAATGGAATGAAATCTATTATCAGCAGCATAAATAGCGGTAATTTCCCGCGTATAAGAATAGGTATAGGAAGAAATGAGAATATGGACTTAGCTGATTATGTGCTGCAGAGATTTACACAGACAGAAATAGATTTGATTAATCCCATTATAGAAAAAGCAGCAGAAGCTTCCATTGAAATTATTAATAAGAGTATTGACAGTGCTATGCAAAAATATAATATTAGGAATTTGGGTGAATAAAAAACTCAATTGTTTGTTATATCACACCACGGTAAACGAATACGTAAGGGCTGTCATCCTGAGAGATAGCGAAGGATCTCAGGTTTTCAGGGAAGGGGGACACACCTCTACTATAGGGATAGTCTTTGAGGTAAGAGGAATGTCCCCGTACTTGAGATTCTTCACCTGCGGTTCAGAATGACACTTACGTGATGGTTATTCATAACAATGACTAACATACGTGTAATCATAACAAAGGCACAGACACTATATTTATTGAGAACTGACAACACCGAAATAAAGGATTATATATGAACAAGGTTTTATTTGACCAGTTTCAAAGAACAGAAAAATACAATAAAATATTACAAAATTACAATAAAAGAAAAAGCCAGCTAATCTCGGGTATCAATGAGGAAGGATTGGCTTATTTGGCGTGCAATCTATTAGATGCATCAAGTAAAATATTGATTTTAACAAGCAGCGATGGAAAATCAAAAAAATATGAAGAAAGTATAAGAGCTTATACTGATAATTCACAAAGACTTCAATCAAAAGAATTCATGTTGTACAATGTTGATGCTTTAAGTAAGGATGCAGATTATAAAAGAGCAAATTTATTAGACAATATTATCAACAAACAAAGATATATCGTAACAGCTTCAATTACTTCATTAATTACAAGGGTAATGCCTAAAGATAGATTTAAGGAAAGTATAATAGAATTAAAGTATGGCAAAAATTACGATTTAAATGAATTAAGAAGCAATTTAATTAAGCTTAAATATGAAAGAGTTGATGCAATTGAAGGAGTTGGACAATTTTCCGTAAGGGGTGGAATTATTGATATATTTTCTCCTTCTGAGGAAAACCCATGCCGAGTAGAATTTTTTGATGATGAAATAGACTCAATAAGATTAATTGATTTAAAAACACAACGCTCTGTTAAAAACTTAAAAACCGTAAGAATAATTCCATGCAGTGATATATTGTTTACAAAGGATGAGATAAAAAACATTTTATCCGAGGTTGAAAAGGATTATAATGAGCGAAAAAATAACACTAAATTAAGCAAGGAATCTTTGAAAAATCTGAAAAATTTATACAGCAGCTACCAAGATAAGCTAATGGGCGGTATAGGTATTGAAAATGCAGATTTGATGGTACCTTTTATCAAATATTCCTTTGTAAATATTTTAGATTATTTTGAAGACGATTTTATTCTTCTTATTGATGAGCCTGAAAGAGTTTTTGAAGAAATTAAAATATTAAATGAAAGCTTTCAGCTTAAATTCAGCGAATTATTCGAAAAAGGTGAAATATTTTCCAATCAAAGCAGCGTTTATTTAACAGAAGATGAACTTCTGTCAGAAATTCAAAAAAGACCGTTTATTTCTATAAACGGAAAAGAAAAAATAATCAGAACAGAGAATTCTGTTCATATGCTTTTTAAGGAAGCTCCTTCTTACTACGGTAAAATCGAGGATTTGTCAAAGGAATTAAACAGGCTGAAATACAAGGGCTACAAGGTAGATATAATACTTAGCAGCTATGAAAACTGTCAAAAGCTTTATAATTTGTTAAATGATTATGAGTGTACCACCACATTGTCAAAAGATGCAAATACAGCAGAAAGCGGACAAGTGGTAATTGCACCTGGAGAATTAAAAAAGGGCTTTGAATATTATGACAATAAGCTCCTTGTCCTTACAGAAAATGAAGTGCTTGGTTCAAGCAAGCATAAATCTCATAAGTCAAAAAAACATAAGGGCTCTGTAATAAATGTATTTACCGATTTAAAAGTTGGAGATTACGTAGTTCATGAACATCACGGTATAGGCCAGTATGTTGGAATTGAAAAAATTGAAGTGCAAAATATCCAAAAGGATTATTTGTGCATAAAGTATAAAGCTGAAGATAAATTGTATGTGCCTGTTGACCAAATGTCTCTCATCCAAAAATATATAGGATCAGATTCAGAAAAACCAAAGCTTAACAAAATGGGCAGCTCTGATTGGATAAAAACCAAGGAGCGCTCTAAGGCAGCCATAGAAAATATGGCAGGTGAGTTAATAAAGCTGTATGCTAAGAGAAAAGTAGTAAAGGGTTATGCGTTTTCAAGAGATTCAGAGTGGCAAAAAGAATTTGAATACAAATTTCCTTTTGAGGAAACAGATGACCAACTTCGCTGTATAAAAGAGATTAAAAAGGATATGGAAAAGCCTGTCACAATGGACAGACTACTTTGCGGCGATGTGGGATTTGGTAAGACTGAAGTAGCAATGAGAGCTGCATTTAAAGCAGTTATGGATTCAAAACAAGTGGCAATTTTAGTTCCAACAACTATATTGGCTCAGCAGCATTACACAAATATAGTTGACAGATTCAGAGGATACCCCATTAAAATTGAAATGCTGAGCCGTTTTAAAACACATTATCAGCAAAACAAAATTATTAATGATTTAAATAAGGGTTTAGTTGATATTGTAATAGGTACCCATAAACTTCTTTCCAAAGAACTTAAATTTAAGGATTTGGGTCTTTTGATAATAGATGAGGAGCAAAGATTTGGTGTAAAACATAAGGAATTGATAAAGCAGCTTAAGTCAAGCATTGATGTTCTTACACTGTCAGCAACACCCATACCAAGGACCCTTCATATGTCTATGATAGGTGTAAGGGATATGAGCATTATATCAGAGCCTCCGGGAGACAGGCTTCCTATTCAAACTTATGTTATAGAGTATAATGAAGGATTGATAAAGGATGCCATAGAAAAAGAAATTAATAGGAGTGGTCAGGTTTATTATGTTCATAACAGAGTAATGGATATAGACCATACTGCATCGAAACTCCGAAAATTGCTGCCAAATGCTCGTATTGCAATAGCTCACGGACAAATGAGCGAAAGGCATCTTGAAAATATTATGTTTGAATTTGTAAATAAAGAATATGATATTTTGGTTTGTACAACTATAATAGAAACGGGAATGGACATACCTAACGTAAATACATTAATAATAGATAATGCTGATCATTTGGGGCTTTCTCAGCTTTATCAGCTTAGAGGAAGAATAGGCAGGTCAAATAAAGTTTCATTTGCATATCTAACATATGAAAGAGATAAAATGCTTTCTGAGGTAGCTGATAAAAGGCTAAAAGCTATAAAAGAATTTACCGAGTTTGGCTCAGGTTTTAAAATAGCCATGCGTGATTTGGAAATAAGAGGCTCCGGCAATATATTAGGCCAAGAACAGCATGGTCATATGTTAGCAATAGGTTATGATTTATATGTGAAATTCTTAGATAGAGCAGTAAAAGAACTGCAAGGTAAAATGCCGGAAGAAGATATTGAAACAACAGTTGATTTAAATGTTGATGGTTACATTCCTTCAACATTTATTGAAAATGAAGAGCAAAAAATTGAAATTTACAAGAAAATAGCTGCAACTAACAACAAAAATGATGTATTAGATATAACGGAAGAAATTATTGACAGGTTCGGTAATATTCCTAAACAGGTACAAAACCTTTTGAAAATATCATACATTAAATCACTAAGCAAAAAATTACATGTAAAATCAATTACTCAAACAGGAAATACAGTAAATATTGAAATGGTTTCAGGTGGTGACTTGAGTCAAGATATTATAGGTTTCTTAATGAAAAATTATTATACTAAAATAAGTTTCGTTGGAACGAATGAACCTATTATAAGATATAAATTAGATTCTCTTGAGCAAACGAAAATACTTAAGGAATTAGAAGAATTCTTAGATATATTAAATAATTTTAAAGCAGGTACGACTGCTATGGAGGAAAAACATGAATAGATTTAAAAAATCACTTTTTTTAATAACTGTACTAATTATAGCTTTAGCATTTACAGCATGTTCCAAAGGCAATGAAGGAAATAAAGAAAATATAAGCATAGATGATAAGGGCGTAATGGCTATAGTAAACGGTAAAGCAATTTTACAGGAGGAATATGATAAATCTTTAGCATATTATAAAGATTATGTTGAGTACCAATATGGTGAAGGTACCTGGGAAAAAGAGGCAACTAAGGGATTAACATATAAAGAATATTATGAAGATTATGTTATGGATACCATGACTTACAGATTACTTTTGTTGGATGCTGCTGAAAAAGAAGGTTTTACAGCCACTGAAGAAGAAAAACAGCATGAACTTGAAAATTTCAAAGTATATTTTCAAAATGACCAAGATTACAAAGCCTACTTACAACAAAGCGGCATGTCAGAAGAAAATCTATTACAAGAATTAGAAAAGGATTTAATGATTAATCAATATGTATTAGGAAAAATAGAAAACTTAGAGCCTACAGATGATGAGCTGCAAACAATTTTTGATGATTTGAAAATGAATGAACAGATAAAAGCAAGTCATATTCTTGTAGATACTGAAGAAGAAGCATTAAATGTTATTGAAAGAATTAATAAGGGTGAAGATTTTGCAGCTCTTGCAAAGGAATTGTCAGTTGATTTAGGAAGTGGAGCAAATGGAGGAGATTTAGATTATTTCAACTATGCAAAAATGGTTCAGCCTTTCTCTGAAGCCGCATTTGCTCTTGAAGTAGGAGAAGTTAGTGCTCCAGTTCAAACTGATTTTGGATATCATATCATCAAATTAACAGATAGAGTTGTAGATGAAGATATAAATGTGGAAACTGAAAAAAGCCAGTTGATAGAATATTATAAAACATTTAAATATGAAGACCTTTTGGAAATGTTAAAAAAAGAAGCAAAAATAGTAAAAAAATAAAAAAATTAGATAAAAATGTTAATTTAAGTAAAAATTTGTTGATAATTATAATTCCTTCTTATATAATATAAAAATGATATTTCAAAATTTCAAAATTTCAAAATTTCTTATAAAATTTACATGATTATGTAAACATATGAGGATAAAATCTATTAAAGTGCAAATAATAGAAAATATTAAAAGAAATGTCATTAAAATATAAAAATATGTAATTGGAGGAACATAAGTAATGAAAGCAACAGGAATTGTCAGAAGAATTGATGATTTAGGCAGAGTAGTTATTCCTAAAGAGATAAGAAGAACATTAAGAATAAGAGAAGGGGATCCTTTAGAAATATTTACTGATAGAGAAGGTGAAATAATTTTAAAGAAATATTCACCAATTGGAGAATTGACTGAATTTGCAGGCGAATATGTGGAATCATTATTTGAAACAACAAGACATATTGCAATAATCACAGATAGAGACGGCGTAATTGCTGTTTCAGGCAGCTCTAAGAAGGATTATTCAGAAAAAAGACTTAGTCCTGAATTAGAAAAAATAATTGAAAGCAGAGAAATATATATAACAAACCAAAATTCAAAACCAATCAGAGTTACTGCTAATGAGTTTAATCCTGATAATTATACCAGCCAAGTTATATCACCTATTATGGTGCATGGTGACCCTATTGGTGCAGTTATGCTATTGTCAAAGGAAAAAAATTCTAAAATGACAGAAATAGAAGAAAAATTAATAAAGACAGCAAGTATATTTTTATCAAGACAAATGGAAAGTTAATGATGCCCTTTATGACCTAACCCAATTTCTTCGACAGCAGAAAGAAATAAATTGATGGTTGGTCAAACGCATAAAATTATTAATTTATGCGACATAATGAGCAAATAAATTAATGAATTTTCTTGCTAACCCCATATATTAAAGGAATGGGGACACCTCTACTTTAGGGATAGTCTATGGAGTAAGAGGAATGTCCACAAGTATATAAATTGGTGAATGAGACTGCGATGCGAGTCGTACTTAACGCACAGCCTGAAGAATCACATATTATCAGATTAATAAAAGGTGTTTTCAATAAATGAAGACACTTTTTTATTATCATTGCTATGACTATTAAGTATTTATGTTCAAACCCAACTGGGGACCAACAGCAAAGGTCAATGTCGAGGGCTTAGCCCTCGATATGATGGAGTGAACAATAACTATAAGATTTTACTTTATTTGCAGTTGAACAATCTGCCATTGACATAAATGATTTTTTTTGTCATACTTAATGTATGAACAAAAATAAATATCAAAAGACATTGAGTTTTTACTAGAATATAAAAGAGGTGTAATAATGAAAATCAGATTTTTAGGTGCAGTAAAAGGAGTTACAGGTTCAAGCCATTTAATTCAGGCATGTGGCAAAAATATTATGCTTGATTGCGGTATGTTCCAAGGCAAAGATGAAGAATTAAACACAGAGGAACTTGAAATCAACCCATCTGAAATCGATTACCTGCTTTTGAGCCACAGTCATATCGACCACAGCGGAAGAATTCCTTTGTTAGTTAAGAAAGGATTTAAAGGAGAAATATATTGTTCCAAGCCTACCTATGACCTTTGCGAGATAATGCTCATAGACTCTGCCCATATACAGGAAACAGAAGCAGAGTGGAAAAATACTAAAGCTAAACGTTCAGGGAAAAAATTAGTGGAACCTTTATATACCCAACAAGATGCAATGGAGAGCTTGCAGTATTTCAAACCTGTTTTATATGATCAAATAATAAATATTGATGAAAATATTACAGTTAAATTTAATGATGCAGGCCATATTTTAGGTTCATCTATTATAGAAATATGGATAAAGGATATAGAGGATACCATAAAATTAGTGTATTCCGGAGACTTAGGAATGCAAGAAAAACCATTATTGAAAGATCCTGCTGTGATAGACAAGGCGGATTATTTAATAATGGAAGCAACCTACGGAGACAGAATTCATGAAAATATTGAGCAAAGAACAGAAGAGCTTATTAATATAATTTTAAAAACAACTAAGAGAGGAGGCAGTGTAATAATTCCTTCCTTTGCGGTAGGAAGGACACAGGAGCTTATTTACGAGCTGAATAAATACTATGACAGTCATTTGGACGAAATTGGAACTAAGGAAAACGAACTAAAAAAGATACCAGTATATATAGACAGTCCTCTTGCCATAAAGGCAACAGAAGTATTTAAAAGAAATTCTCATGCATTTGATGATGAAGCAAAAAATTATATAATGAATGGAGACAATCCTTTGGATTTTGAAAACCTTCATTTTATACAAAGTGCAGATGATTCAAAACGATTAAATTTTTCCACTGAGCCTAAAATTATAATTTCTGCCAGCGGAATGTGTGAAGCAGGAAGAATAAGGCATCATTTAAAACATAATTTGTGGAGAAAGGAAGCAAGTATTGTATTTGTGGGTTATCAGGCAGAAGGCACATTAGGAAGAAGATTGTTAGACGGAGAAAAGGTTGTTAAACTATTTGGCGATGATATAAAGGTTAATGCAGAAATATACAATGTTGAAGGGTTTTCGGGACATGCTGATAAAATAGCTCTTCTTAACTGGATAGAAAGTTTTAAAGAAAAACCCGACAAAATTTTTATAGTTCATGGAGAATCAGAATCAAAAGAATCTTTTGCAAAAGAAGTTAAAAATAAGTTTAACATAGACAGCATAGTTCCTGAATACAATGTTATTTATGATATTAAAAAGAAAAACACTATTAATGAAGTAGTATTGGATACTTCCATAGAAAAACAAGAAAAAGCAAAAGAAGAACATATTCAGGAATTATTAAATGAAGTTGAAAGTTTAAAAACAGCTTTTGAAAATGCATTGAAAAACACCGAAGGTTACTTAAAAGGTCAAATAAATAAGGAAGAATTTAATAGAATCAATAACAATATTTTAAGCCTTGAAAATGAAATTATGAATTTAACTATTATTAGTGCAAAATAAATTTAAAAAGGGAGGACGAAAATGAAATTTTTAATGACAGGCAATGAGGCAATTGCTCAGGGAGCCTATGAAGCGGGTGTTCATTATGCTGCTGCATATCCGGGCACTCCGAGTACAGAAATACTGGAAAACATAGCTCCACATAAGGAAATAATAGCTGAATGGGCACCAAATGAAAAAGTAGCCGTAGAATCAGCAGTAGGTGCATGCTATGCAGGGGCAAGAACATTGACAGCAATGAAACATGTTGGGCTTAATGTAGCTGCAGACCCGTTTTTTACTATGGGTTACACAGGAGTTAACGGAGGAATGGTATTAATAAGTGCTGATGACCCGGGACTTCACTCATCTCAAAATGAACAGGATAACAGGTACTATGCGAAAATGGCAAAGGTAGCCATGCTTGAGCCAAGCAATTCTCAGGAATGCAAGGACATGGTATCAAGTGCTATGGAAATAAGCGAAAAATTTGATACATTAGTTATTATTAGAATGACAACAAGAATTTGTCACAGCAAATCTTTGGTTGAAACTAAAGAAAGAACAGAAGTTCCAATAAAACCATACGTAAAAAATATGCCTAAGTACAATGTTTCACCTGCTAATGCAAAAGCACTGCACTTGGTTGTTGAAAAGAAATTAAAGGAATTAGAAAAATTTTCAAATGAAACTGATTTAAATTATATTGAATGGAATGATAAAAAAACAGGTGTCATATCAGCAGGTGTTGCTTACCAATATGCAAAAGAAGTTTTTGGTGACAATGCATCTTATTTAAAAATCGGATTTTCATTTCCATTGCCAATGGAAAAAATAAGAAAATTTGCAGATGAAGTTGAAACACTTTATATTGTGGAAGAGTTAGAACCTTTTATGGAAGAACAAATAAAGGCTGCCGGTATTAATTGTATAGGAAAAGAATTAATACCGAACACTTGGGAATTAAATCCTGATATAGTTAAAAAGTCAATTTTCGGAACTGAAAATGAAATTATAGACTATGATAGAACCATAGCAGTAGGAAGACCTCCAACATTATGTGCAGGTTGTCCTCACCGTGCATTTTACTATTTGCTTTCTAAGAGAAAAGATACAATGATAACGGGAGATATAGGCTGTTATACATTGGGAGGAGCACCTCCATTAAATGCAATGGATACAGTGGTGTGCATGGGTGCCAGCGTAAGTATGGCACATGGTGCAAAAAAAGTATTTGAAAAGAACAATGACAAAAAACGAGTTGTAGCAACCATAGGTGATTCAACATTTTTCCATTCAGGCATGACAAGCTTGTTAGATGTGGTATTTAACAATGGCAATACAATAACATGTATTTTAGACAACAGAATAACGGCAATGACAGGTCATCAGGATAATCCTGGAACAGGGTATACTCTACAGGGAGATGAAACTAAAATTGTTGAAATTGAGCCTATAGTAAAAGCTCTTGGAATTAAACATGTAAAGACGGTAAATCCGCTAAATCAGGATGAAACAAAAGCTGCCTTAGATTGGGCTTATGGATTAAATGAACCATCTGTAATAATTTCAAGATATCCATGTGCTCTTAAGGTGTACACAAAAGAAGATATGGAAGAATTCGGACCTATCGAAGGTTATTGTGAAGTTGACCAAAATATTTGTATAGGATGCAAAAAATGCGTAAGTACTGGTTGTCCGGCAATTGTTTTTGTTAAGGATATAAAGAAATCCTCCATAAACAAAGTTCAATGCGTAGGCTGTGAATTATGTCTTCAGGTTTGTCCTGTAAAAGCAATTAAGGTAGGTGAATAAAGTGAAAGATACTAAAAATATTTTATTGGTAGGCGTTGGCGGTCAAGGAACAATTTTAGTGAGTAAAATATTGTCCACAGGTCTTATGGAAGCAGGATATGACGTTAAAATGTCAGAAATTCATGGTATGGCTCAAAGAGGAGGCAGCGTTTCAACTCAAGTAAGATATGGAAGTGAAGTTTTTTCTCCTATTATCGGAATCGGTGAAGCAGATATATTAGTTTCCTTTGAAAAAATGGAAACCTTAAGATGGCTTGAATTTTTAAAGCCTGACGGTGTTGTAGTAATAAATGATTATATAATACCATCTGCACCCATATTGATGGGAAAGATTGATTATCCTGAAGGAATAATTGAATTGATTGAGGGTAAAGCTAAAACAAAGGTTGTAAACGCAGGAGAAATAGCTGAAAAATTGGGCAATACCAAGGTTATGAACGTAGTGCTTTTGGGTTCTCTCATTAAGTCTATGAATTTAACCGATATTGACTGGGAAGCTGTGATAAAAAGCCAAGTTAAAGAACAATTTGTAGAATTAAACATTAAAGCATTCAATGAAGGAATGGATGCTGTTTAAAAAGGAAGGCGTGTATGAGCTATAAAATATTTGTCATAAACACAGGCTCAACCTCAACTAAAATTGCATTGTATGAGGATGAAAAAGAAATATTTGTTAAAAATTTAAGCCACCCTGATGAATTAATAAATAAGTTTGATGATGTTCAGGATCAGCTTAATATGAGATTGGAATTTGTAAGGTCATATTTAAAGGAAATGAATTTTGATGTTAAAGAGTTATCATGTGTTGTTACAAGAGGCGGAATGCTTCTGCCCGTTAAATCAGGAGCTTATAAAATTAATGATATAATGCTTGACAGAGTAGAAAATCATCCTGTTATGGAGCATGCATCAAATTTAGCAGCACCAATAGGCTATGATATAGCAAAGGAAGCTGATGTACCTTCCTATATTTATGACTCTGTAATGACAGATGAATTTCCCGACATTGCAAGAATATCAGGTATGCCTGATATACCCAGAGCCAGCACAAGCCATGTTTTAAATACAAGGGCAATGGCAATAAAATATGCGAAGAGCATAGGAAAGAAATACGAGGATCTAAATATAATAGTTGCTCACTTAGGTGGTGGAATATCAATTAATCTTCATCATAATGGTCAAATTATTGATTTAGTTTCTGATGATGAAGGACCATTTTCACCTGAAAGAGCAGGCAGAGTACCATGCAGAGAGCTTATAAACCTGTGTTATTCAGGAAAGTATGATAAAAAAACAATGCAGCGTAAACTAAGAGGAAATGGTGGATTAAAAGCATATTTAAATACTATTGATGCAAGAGAAGTACAAAAGATGATTTCAGACGGCAATGAATATGCCAAATTAATTTATGAAGCTATGGCATATCAAATTGCAAAAGGAATAGGGGAACTTGCTACGGTTGTAGAAGGAAAAGTGGATGTAATAATACTTACCGGTGGCATAGCTTATTCGGAAATGCTTACTTCTTGGATAAAAAACAGAGTATCTTTTATATCACATGTGGAAATAATGCCCGGTGAAAATGAAATGGAAGCTTTAGCCTATGGTGCACTTAGGTTACTAAGAGGAGAGGAAGAAGCAAGAGAGTATATAGAATAAATTATTTTTGATATGAATGTAACGCCAATGTCATTCTGAATGTAGTGAAAGAATCTCGCTATGCTTAGAATGACATATTTTTTTGTGACTTTGGTATATTTTTCTTGGTTCACAATAATACGAATGATAAAAAATAGATATGCAAGCAAGTTCGTAATAAAGCGAATATAAAATATAATTTATGATTTAATTTATAGATAAATGGTTGACAATAGTTTTTTTATTTGATATTATATTTTTGAAAAAGAAGAACAAAGGAAGGTTTCTTATGAACTTTGATGTTAAAAGAGTATATGCAGAAAAAAGATTAGGATTTAATACCGAGGCAGTTAATTTATTAAATAATTTAAAGGAAAATTTAAGCATCGGAAAACTAAATAACCTTAGAATACTAAACAGATATACAGTATCAAATATTGATGATGAAGATTTTATTAAAAGCGTTGCAACAGTGTTTTCTGAGCCAAACCAGGATATTGTGTATTTTGAAGAGGTTGACTTATCCGGGCATGTGTTTGCTATTGAATATTTGCCGGGACAATATGATCAAAGGGCAGATTTTGCAGCACAGTGTATACAAATTGTAACGGGTAAAGAAATGCCTACAGTAAAATATGCTCGTGTTTTTATACTTGAGGGTGATTTAACAAAAGAAGACATTGAAAAAATAAAGAATTATTTGATTAATCCTGTTGATTCAAGGGAAGCAGAGTTAACTAAACCCTCTACTTTGCATGAAGAGTACCCTATGCCTAATGATGTTGCGACAGTAAATAATTTTATAAACAAATCCAAGGAAGAATTAGAAGAATATAGAATAGAAACAGGTCTTGCTATGAGCTCTGAGGATTTATTATTTTGTCAGGATTATTTTAAAAATATTGAGAAAAGAAATCCTACAATTACTGAAATAAAGGTGATCGATACATATTGGTCTGATCACTGCAGGCATACAACATTTTCTACTGTAATAGAAAATATTGAATTTGAAAATGGAAAAATAACAGAAGAAATTAAAAAAACCTACGACCAGTATATTAATATCAGAAAATATGTTTATGATAATAAACAAAGGGACATTACATTGATGGATTTAGCAACCATAGGTGCTAAGGAATTAAGGAAGCAAGGACTATTAAATGACCTGGAAATATCCGAAGAAATTAATGCATGCAGCATAATTATTAATGTAGAAAAAAATGGTAAAAATGAAGAATGGCTTTTAATGTATAAAAATGAAACTCATAATCATCCAACAGAAATTGAGCCTTTTGGAGGAGCTGCCACATGTCTTGGAGGGGCCATAAGAGACCCATTATCAGGACGTTCCTATGTATATCAAGCAATGCGAATAACAGGAAGTGCAGATCCAAGACAAAAAATTGAAGATACAATGCCCGGTAAACTTCCTCAAAGGAAAATTTCAACGGAAGCAGCTTCGGGTTACAGCTCCTATGGCAATCAAATAGGACTTGCAACCGGATATGTTAAGGAAATTTATCATCCTGATTATGTTGCTAAAAGAATGGAAGTAGGTGCGGTAATCGCTGCAGCACCTCGTGAAAATGTAATAAGGGAAACTCCTGTTAAAGGTGATGTTATAATTCTTTTAGGTGGAAGAACAGGAAGGGACGGTTTAGGAGGAGCAACAGGCTCTTCTAAAGAGCATACTGAAGAATCAATACTGTTATGCGGCTCGGAAGTTCAAAAAGGAAATGCTCCTACTGAAAGAAAAATTCAAAGGTTATTCAGAAACAAAAATGTAAGTAATTTAATAAAAAAATGCAATGATTTTGGTGCAGGAGGAGTTTCTGTTGCTATAGGAGAATTGGCCGATGGATTAAACATAAATCTTGATTTAGTGCCGAAAAAATATGATGGTTTAGACGGAACTGAATTAGCAATATCTGAATCCCAAGAAAGAATGGCTGTTGTTGTAAAAAAAGAAGATGCAGATAAGTTTTGTGAATATGCTCATGAAGAAAATCTTGAATCAACGGTAATTGCAGAGGTTACTGATGACAGAAGACTTAAAATGACATGGAGAGGCAACACTATACTTGACATTAGCAGGGACTTTTTGGATACAAACGGTGTAAAGCAAAAAACGGATGCGTTAGTTAAAGAACCATTTAACACAAAATATGAAAGGAATTTTGAAAGTAATAATTTCAAAGATTTATGGATTGAAAATTTAAGAGATTTAAATGTTGCAAGCCAAAAAGGATTGATAGAGAAATTTGATTCAACAGTTGGTGCGGGTACAGTATTGGTGCCTTTTGGAGGCAAGACACAGCTTACACCTGCTGAAGGAATGGCTGCTAAAATTCCTGTTGAAAATGGTATTACAAATAATTGCTCACTGATGACATATGGATTTGACCCTTATCTTTCTAAGGAAAGTCCTTATCACGGTGCAATGTATGCAGTAATACACTCTGTTGCTAAAATTGTTGCGATGGGTGGTAATTATAAAAATATTAGGCTTACATTTCAGGAGTATTTTGAAAAGCTCAACAAAGAGCCTGATAGATGGGGGAAACCTATCAGTGCCTTATTAGGAGCACTTAAGGTTCAGCACGAACTTAAAATTCCTGCCATTGGAGGCAAGGATAGTATGTCGGGTACATTTAAGGATATAAATGTTCCACCTACACTTATAAGCTTTGCAGTTGCAGTAACGGATGTTAAGAATATTATTTCACCGGAATTTAAGAAAGCTGATAGCAAAGTTATATTGGTAAAAATTAAAAAAGATGAAAATAATATTCCTGACTTTGAGGATATAAAAATTAAATATTCGGCAATTTATGAAGCTGTTAAATCAGGGAAAGTATTGAGTGCTCACACAGTAGGATATGGTGGCATTGCCGAAGCTCTAAGCAAAATGGCATTAGGAAATGATATAGGATTTAAAGCAAAGGATACTTTTAAAAATGATTACTTTGATAGTATCTACGGCGATATTATCTTGGAAACAGAAAATCTATTATTGGATGATTGCATTGAGTTAGGCAGCACAACTATTGAAAAAGAAATATCAGTTAAAGATATGTGTATAACTTTACAAGAAGTAAAAAATATTTGGTTGGAGCCCTTAAACAATATATTCCCGGTTAAAAAGGATATAGAAGGAACAATTGAAAATTACAGTTTTAATAAAAAGAATACTGTTAAGTCGAAATTATCAATTGCAAAACCAAGAGTATTTATTCCTGCATTTCCCGGTACTAACTGCGAGTATGACACAAAAAGAGCCTTTGAAAGAGCAGGAGCTTTAGCTGAAATATTCGTATTTAAAAATTTAAGCTCCCAAGATGTGAAATACTCCATCGATGAAATGTACAAACGCATAAGAGAATCTCAAATTATTGCATTTCCCGGAGGCTTTAGTGCAGGTGATGAGCCGGAAGGTTCAGGTAAATTTATAGCAGCAGTATTTAGAAATGAACTGCTTAAAGATGCAGTTATGGATTTGTTAAAGAACAGGGACGGTTTGATTATAGGTATATGCAACGGATTCCAGGCACTTGTTAAGTTAGGTTTGGTACCATTTGGAGAAATCACTGATATGGAAGCAGATTTCCCTACATTATCATATAACAAAATTGGAAGACATGTATCATCATTTGTTAAAACAAAGGTAGTAAGCAATTTGTCTCCTTGGTTAAGCGGATGTAATATAGGTGATACCCATTATCTGCCTGTATCCCATGGTGAAGGAAGTTTTGCTGCAAATGATGCATGGATTGAAAAATTGAAAAAGAACGGTCAAATAGCAACTCAATATGTAGATAATAACAATGAACCAACCTATGACGGTTTTTACAATCTAAATGGTTCCAAAGAAGCAATAGAAGGAATTACAAGTCCTGACGGCAGAGTATTTGGCAAAATGGCACATTCGGAAAGACTTGACGAGAATATATATAAAAACATTCCCGGTAATAAGGAGCAGTTAATCTTTGAATCCGGTGTAAAATACTTTAAATAACGGAGGAATTATGAAAATAGCAATAGTTATGGGAAGCGATTCGGATTTTCCTGTAGTAGAAAAGGGTTACAATATTTTGAAGGATTTTGGTGTAGAAACACATGTCAGAGTAATATCAGCCCACAGAACTCCTTTTGAAGCTATGGAGTTTGCTAAAAATGCATATAAAAAAGGGTATGAGCTGATTATAGCGGCAGCAGGAAAAGCTGCCCATTTGCCGGGAGTGTTGGCAGGATGCACTACTGTACCTGTTATTGGTCTTCCGATTAAATCTACAGAATTAGATGGAATGGATTCGTTATTATCAATTGTTCAAATGCCCGCCGGAGTGCCTGTGGCAACGGTTGGTATTAACGGAGCAGAAAATGCAGCTCTTTTAGCTGTACAAATATTATCTGTAAAATATGAAGAATTGAGAGTTAAGTTTTCAGAATATAAAAAACAAATGGCTGAAAAGGTAATAGAAAAAGATAAGAAATTAAACGAAAAGCTTAATAAATAAATTCGTCTGTCATTGCTATGAATAACTTATAAGAGAGTAGCACTGTCATTCTGAACGACAGTGAAGAATCTCATCATTTAAACATGAGATCCTTAGTTACACTCAGGATGACAAAACGGAAAACATTCAATTTGAGATGACAAAATGAAAAATTAGATTGGAGACATTATGTATTTAGAAGATGATAAATTACATGAGGAATGTGGGGTTGTAGGGGTTTATACCAACAATCTGGAAATTACAAGTCAGTTGATTTACTATGGATTGTTTGCACTTCAACATCGTGGACAAGAAAGTGCAGGTATCGCTATTCATACGGGGAAAAGAATTGAATTTCATAAGGATATGGGATTGGTTACAGATGTTTTAAGACCCGAGGTTATTGACAAATTTGCAGGTGATATAGCCATAGGGCATGTGAGATATTCCACTTACGGGGAAAGTGAAAAACAAAATGCACAACCTTTGGTTGTGAGATATAAGGAAGGTTCCATAGCATTAGCACATAACGGAAATTTGGTTAATGCAGATTCTTTAAGAGAAATTCTTGAAAACGAAGGTGTTATATTCCAGACATCTACTGATTCTGAAGTTGTAGCAAACCTGATTTCAAGACATTACAAAGGTAATATTGTTAAATCTATACAAACAACAATGGAGGTTGTTAAAGGTGCTTATGCATTTGTAGTTATGACAGAAAAAGAACTTATAGGTGTCAGGGACAACTATGGACTAAGACCTCTATGTCTTGGAAAACGAGAGGATGGATATCTGTTAGCATCCGAAAGCTGCGGTATTACAGCTATGGGCGGCGAATTTATAAGAGATATTGAGCCCGGCGAAACTGTTGTAATAAATCAAAATGGCTTGGAAAGTATAAAATCTACAAAATATGCACAGCAAAAGCTTTGTATATTTGAACATGTATATTTTGCAAGGCCGGACAGCAATTTAGACGGTGTTAATGTTTATGAAACAAGGTATAATTCAGGGAGATTGTTAGCTCAGGAAGCTTCGGTAAAAGCAGACTTGGTTTTTTGTGTACCGGATTCAGGGACTCCCGCTGCCTTGGGATATGCTGAGGAGCTAAACATCCCTTACGGTCTTGGCCTTATAAAAAACAGATATGCAAAAAGAACATTTATTGAGCCAAAGCAAAGCTTAAGGGAAGAAGGGGTAAAAACAAAACTCAGTGTATTAAAAGAAATTGTCAAAGATAAAGTTGTGGTAATGGTTGATGACAGCATAGTAAGAGGCACAACAACAAAACAGATAGTGAAAATGGTAAAAGAAGCAGGAGCAAAGGAAGTTCACGTTCGTATTTCTTCTCCACCGGTTACACATTCTTGCTTCTTTGGTATAAATACCCCTGATAGAAGTAAACTTATTGGTGCTCATAAAACAACAGAAGAAATAAAAGAACACATTGGTGCTGACAGCCTTCACTATTTAAGCTTAGAAAATTTAATTAAAGCAACAGGCTCAACGGCAGGTTACTGCAAGGCATGTTTAAATGGAGATTACCCTATGGAAGTACCTAACAACGGTATGGAGGAATTATGGATAAAAAACTAACTTATAAAGATTCAGGTGTAGATGTTCATTCAGGTTACGAAACTGTAAAGCTTATAAAAGACTATGTTAAAAAGACATATACAAAGGGTGTAATGTCAGATATTGGCGGCTTTGGAGGTATGTTTGCAATTGATAAGAATGAATATGAGGAGCCTGTATTGGTTTCAGGAACTGATGGAGTAGGTACAAAACTTATGGTTGCATTTATGGCTGACAAGCATGACACAATTGGTGAGGATGCTGTTGCCATGTGTGTAAATGATGTTATATGTCAAGGTGCAAAGCCTTTATTCTTTCTTGATTATATTGCAACGGGTAAACTACAACCCACAAAGGCAGCAAATATAGTAAAAGGTGTTTCGGAAGGTTGCATTAAGGCAGGTTGTGCTTTGATAGGCGGAGAAACTGCAGAAATGCCCGGTCTTTATGGAGAAGGAGAATATGATATAGCCGGATTTTGTGTCGGTATAGTTGATAAAAAAAATATAATAGACGGCTCAAAAATTATAGATGGAGATATTTTAATTGGAATTCCTTCAAGCGGAATTCACAGCAACGGATACTCCTTAGTACGTAAAGTTTTCTTTGATTATAAGAATTATGATATCAACCAATTTGTTGAGGAATTAGGCACTACCTTGGGAGAAGAATTATTAACTCCCACAAGAATATATCCAAAGCTTATATTAGACCTTGTATCAAAATTTGAAATTAAAGGTTTATCAAATATGACAGGTGGAGGTTTCTACGAAAATATACCTCGTATGTTTCCGGAAGGAATTACAGCAGATATTGAGGCTTCAAATATCAATGTATTACCTATATTTAATCTGATACAAAGAGAAGGAAATATAGATATTGATGAAATGTATTCAACATTTAACATGGGAATAGGAATTGTAGCAGCTGTGGGAAAAGATATTGCGGATGATGTTTTGGATTACTTAAAAAGTGTTGGAGAAAATCCTGTAATTATTGGTAAGACGGTAAAAAGGGAAGGTGGGCTTAAAATATGCCACAAGTAAAAATTGGTGTATTAATTTCCGGTTCAGGCACAAACTTGCAGTCAATAATCGATAGTATTAACAATAAAAATATTAGCGGAGAAATAAAAGTAGTTATATCAAACAAAAAAGATGCTTATGGACTTGAAAGAGCAAGACAAAATAACATTGACGCAGTTTATGTTAACCAAAAAGATTATGAAAACTTTGAAAAATTTAACGATGCAATAATTGAAGAATTTGAAACACGCAATGTTGAGTTAATTGTCTTGGCAGGGTATCTTAAAATTTTATCCAAAAAATTTATTGAAAAGTACAATAACCGTATAATTAATATTCACCCCTCTTTAATACCTTCATTTTGCGGAAAGGGATATTATGGAGCTAAAGTTCATGAGGCAGCCATAGATTACGGTGTGAAAATAAGCGGAGCTACTGTTCATTTTGTGGATGAGGGAGCAGACACAGGACCAATTATTATTCAGGAAGCAGTAGAGATAAGTAATGATGACACAGCTGATACATTGCAGAAAAAAATTCTTGAAATAGAACATAAAATTCTTCCTTTAGCTGTTAAATATTACTGTGAAGGAAGAATACAAATAAGAGGAAGAAAAGTAAAAATAGAGGAGTGAAACAATGAGAGCTTTAATAAGTGTATCCGACAAAACAGGAATAGTTGAATTTGCAAAAGAGTTAGCTAATTTAGGAGTTGAAATTATATCAACAGGAGGTACTCATAGTACATTAAAAGAAGCAGGAATAAAAGTTACTGGAATTTCTGAAGTAACAAATTTTCCTGAATGTCTTGATGGAAGGGTAAAAACACTGCATCCCAATATTCATGCCGGTATTTTGGCAATGCGTTCAAATCCTTATCATATGAAACAGCTTTCAGACTTAAATATTGATACTATTGACTTAGTCGTTGTAAATTTATATCCTTTTAAACAAACAATTTTAAGAAGCGGTGTATCCAGGGAAGAAGCTATTGAAAATATTGATATAGGTGGTCCTACAATGCTTCGCTCTGCAGCAAAGAACTATCAGGATGTGGCTGTTATAGTTGACCCTAATGATTATGATAGAGTACTACTTGAATTAAAGGATGGAAAAGAAGTTTCTTTAGATACGAAATTATATCTTTGCTCCAAGGTTTTTGCTCATACTGCTCATTATGATACATTGATTGCATCCTATATTAAGAATGAAATGAAAGACTACACCTTGCCTGAAACATTTACAATGACATATGAAAAAATACAAGAAATGCGCTATGGTGAAAATCCTCATCAAAAAGCAGCATTTTACAAGGAAGTGAAAAATTCAGAGGGTTTATTGGCATCAGCAGTTCAATTACACGGTAAGGAATTATCTTTTAACAATATAAATGACACAAATGGGGCACTTGAATTATTAAAGGAATTTGATGAGCCGGCTGTTGTTGCATGCAAGCATGCAAATCCTTGCGGAGTGGGAATTGCAGACAATATTTATGATGCATATTTGAAAGCTTTCAAAGCGGACCCAACTTCAATTTTTGGAGGTATTGTTGTATTTAACAAAAGAATTGATGAAAAAACAGCTGAAGAAATCAATAAAATCTTTGTTGAAATAATTGTAGCACCTTCCTATGAAGATAGAGCACTTGAAATACTTAAATCAAAGAAAAATATAAGACTTTTACAAATAAAAAATATTTCTCAAAAACAAGATGAAAATGCTTATGATATTAAAAAGATTGCAGGTGGAATTTTAGTTCAAACAATTGATTCTAAATTGTTTCCGGAAGCTGAGCTTAAGACAGTAACTGCTTCAACTCCTACTGAACAGGAAATGAAGGACTTATTAATGGCATGGAAAATTGTAAAGCATACAAAGTCCAATGCAATCACAATTGTTAAAAATGGCCAATCAGTGGGAATAGGACCAGGGCAAGTAAATCGTATTTGGGCATGCAAACAAGCAATTGAACATGCTTATGATTTCCTTGGCTTGGAGAGCACAAAAGGTGCTGCTCTTGCATCGGATGCATTTTTCCCGTTCCCTGATTGTGTGGAAGAAGCAGCCAAAGCAGGAATAACTGCAATTATTCAGCCGGGAGGGTCTATTAAGGACGATGATTCTATAGAAGAGTGCAACAAACACAATATATGCATGGTTTTTACCGGTATGAGACATTTTAAACATTAGAAGGAGGTTGCATATGAAAATTCTTGTAGTAGGAAGCGGAGCAAGAGAGCATGCAATTTGCTGGAAATTGAAACAAAGCGTTAAACAGCCAAAATTATACTGTGCTCCAGGAAATGCCGGTATATCAAAAATAGCACAGTGCGTTGATATTAAAGCTGATGACCTTGATAGGATAGTTGAATACTCTGTTAATAACAATATTGACTTGGTTGTTGTAGGACCTGAAGTACCATTGGTTTTAGGTTTGGTTGATTTACTTAATGAAAAGAATATAAAAGCATTTGGACCAACTATGGATGGAGCTAAATTTGAAGGAAGTAAATCTTATTCAAAAGATTTTATGAAAAAATATTTTATACCTTCTGCACAATATGAAGTATATACAGATTCAAAAAAAGCAATTAACGACCTTTATAAATTTAAAACTCCAATTGTTGTTAAGGCTGACGGTTTAGCAGCAGGCAAGGGTGTTTTAATATGTGAAACCATAAGTGATGCTAAAGAAGCAATTAAAAGTATTATGGATAATAAACAATTTGGCGATGCAGGCAATACAGTTGTTATAGAAGAATTTCTGAAAGGCACCGAGGCTTCTCTTCTTTGTTTTGTTGACGGTAAAAATATAATTCCTATGGAAAGTGCAAGGGATTATAAAAAAGCATATGATGACGACCAAGGGCTTAATACCGGAGGTATGGGCTGTTTTTCACCAAATCCCATATATACTGAAGAATTAAAAAAATATATTAAAGAGAATATTTTGGACACTACTTTGAATGGATTTATAGGTGAAAATATTGATTTTAAAGGTGTATTGTTTATAGGCCTCATGATTGAAAACAATCAGGCAAAAGTATTGGAATACAACACACGTTTTGGTGATCCAGAAACAGAAGTAGTTCTCCCAAGGCTCAAATCAGATTTGGTTGAAATAATGCTTAAATGTATAGAAGGTAATTTATCTGAAGAAGATTTGCAGTGGAAAGATGAACAATGTGTAACCGTTGTTTTGGCTTCAGGGGGTTATCCTGAAAGCTATGAAAAGGGCAAACAAATTACAGGATTAAATGAAGTTGATGAAAATATTATAATTTTCCATGGAGGAACAAAACTATCAGGAGTTAAAACAATTACCGACGGAGGAAGAGTTTTAGCAGTAACTGCCATGGGAAGTGACATAGAAGAAGCTAAAAATAAAGTATACAAAAATATTCCAAAAATTCATTTTGAAAAAATGCAATATAGGACAGATATTGCCAAGTGAGACAATGGGTATTCTAAGTAATTTAAATGCTGCCAGAGAAATGTACTCTGGCAACTTTTTTTATGTCCGAATTGACACAGTTCACGAACTTTTTATCATTATGCTAGTACAACTGAATATATTATAACAAACGGATAAAAGGAGGAATGTCATGCACATTCATGTAGTTCAAAGAGGAGAAGTATTGTGGAGAATTGCAGATTATTATAATGTTAGCATTGAAGATATTGTGAATCTCAACGGCTTGATTAATCCGGATGTGTTGCTGCCCGGTCAAGCACTTTTAATACCTGCCAACGACAATACTTATACTGTCAAGCAAGGGGATACAATCTGGCAAATAGCTCAAAATTTCGGAGTTAATATTCAAGATTTATTGTGGGAAAATAAAATATTAAATCCTGACTTAATTTATCCGGGTTATATACTTACAATACCACAAAAACCTAAGCCTGAAATAGAAGTAAATGCATTTACTTATTTTCTTGGTAAAGATGCTATTCCTGTAGTTAGAGGTGCAGGGGATTATTTGACATACTTAAGTCCATTTGCATATTTGATTAATGAAGACGGAAGCTTGTTAAATATTGATGATGAGGCTGCAATAGCAGAAGCTTATGCAAAAGGTGTTGTACCTATGATGGCAATAGTTAACTTTACTGTTAATGTAGCTGGTGAAAACATTGCACATATTGTTTTAAATAATCCTGATATCATCAATACATTGCAGGAAAATATTATCAATACAATGAAGGATAAGGGGTATCAAGGACTGAATATTGATTTTGAATATGTTTTACCTGAAGACAGAGAAGCTTATAACATGTTTTTGGAAAACACCGTAAAAAGATTACATAATGAAGGATTTTTTGTTTCTACATCTTTAGCTCCAAAATTAAGTGCAGAGCAAGTGGGACTTTTGTATGAGGCTCATGATTACCCTGCTCATGGAAGGTTAGCAGATTTTGTTGTACTTATGACTTATGAATGGGGCTGGAGGGGAGGACAGCCAAGAGCTATATCTCCCATAAACGAAATAGAAAAAGTGTTGGATTATGCAGTAACGGTTATTCCAAGAGACAAAATATTAATGGGATTTCAAATTTATGCAAGAGATTGGCAATTACCTTTTCAGAAAGGACAGGAAGCTGCTACACTAAGTATGCAGCAGGCTATGAACATAGCTTATGAGCATTTGTCAGAAATCAAGTACGATTATGTAAGTCAATCACCATATTTTAATTACACGGATGCAGAAGGAAATGCTCATATAGTTTGGTTTGAGGATGCAAGAAGTGCACAAGCAAAATTTGATACTGTAAAAGAATACGGCTTAAGAGGAATAAGCTACTGGGGATTAGGATATGAATTCCCTCAAAACTTACCACTGCTTGCCGACAATTTTCAAATCAAAAAATTCTAACAACTTTTTTCTAAACACCTATATTGAATTTACTATCAAAAGTGCACCTTAAAAGGTTAGATTTTTATGTATAACTTTTAGGGTGCACTTCACACTGGCTGTCTCGCTTTATTACGAAGTTTCTCCCAAAGGGTGCAAGTAAGGGAACTAAGTATAAAAATACTGCATAGGGTATTGCTTTTGGGCCAACACCTATAGTTGCAAGGGGTACTGCTATTGCAACACTCCACGGGAAAAGCTCGGCAATTAGAACTGTTGTATTTTCAATATCAATAGCTAAATGGCTTTTGGAAAGTCCTTTTTCTTTGTAAATATTTCTCATAAGGTTATAAGTAAGCAAAATGGGAAGTGTTTGGTTGCAACAAAAAGCACAAGTAACAACACTTGTAAAAACTGTTGTAATATAAACTCCTACTTTTTTACTCAATTTAATTAAGAATCCCTGAATATTTTTAAGCATATCAGTTCCTTCAAATAAACCCGAATAAGAAGATGCTATCAATACTACAAATGAAACAGAAACCATTGACATTAAGCCACCTCCGGAAATAATTTCTGAAAGTTCAGTGTCAGCCTTTAATTTATATCCATATAACATTGATTTAAAAATTTCTTGCATTGTTAAGTTCTGAAAATAATAGCAAACAAAAATGGCAGTAATTATGCTGCAGAACATTGAAATTTTTACGCTTTTCCTTAAGGCAGCCAACAAGAATATTATTAAAGCCGGAAGAATTGTTGCTATGTGAAGATTAAAGTAAAAGGAGAATTCTTCTGTTAATATATTATTTGTAACATTAATTGGATTTCCTTTTGACAAAAATAAATAAACAACTACAGTAATTATAAAGGGTAATGCACCTGTAATGAGCATTCTTTTTACATTGTCATATAAATCAGTTTCTGTAACTATTGATACTAAATTTGCACTGGAGGATACAGGCGAACACCTGTCTCCGAAAAAGGCACCGGAAATAATAGCACCTGCTGCAATATAAATGTTAACTCCTCCACTTTTAGCCAAAACAATTAAAACAATTCCTATTGTTCCTACAGTTCCGAAGCTTGTACCAAGAGCAAAAGAAACAAAGCAAGTCAATAAAAATGCAAATAAAATGAAGTAATCAGGATTCATTATATTTATACCGTAATAAACAAAGAACGAAATGGTACCGCTGGCTCGCCATAATGCAGTAATCGTTCCTATTAATGCAAATATTGGCATTAAAGAAAATGATTTTTTCATGCCGTTTAATAACATTTTTACTATATTTTTCAATTCAAAGCCTCTATGTAAAGCCGTTATAGAAAAAGAAAACATTCCTATAAGCAAGGGAATAATAGTGGGAATTTTTTTAATAATGCTAAATATTAAAGATAAGGTAAAAATTATAATTGCAATTATAAAGTCCATTTATATGTCTCCTGTAAATTCAAGTAACTCTATTATATTATTAATTTTATAAAACACAAGAAGAAAGTGGGACAGTTTGTGTACGTACACAGTGTCCTATAGGATAATGTGATACATTTTTGATACGTCCGTTGTTCAACAAAAATGTATTGATAAAAGTTTGAAAGTGGTATACAATACAAATAGGTAACGTTTGCTTAAAGCACCATTATTATATAAGGAGGAATTATGGATAAGGAAAAGTTAAGCAAAATGAATTTTTCAACAAGAGCTGTACATGCAGGTTATAAATCTAATGAATATGGAGCATTAGCAACTCCAATTTATCAAACCTCAACTTTTGTGTTTGATTCAGCAGAACAAGGTGGGAGAAGATTTGCATTAGAAGAAGAAGGTTATATATACACAAGGCTTGGGAATCCAACTTGTACTCAAGTTGAAGACAAGTTAGCATCACTTGAAAATGCTGAAGCTGCAGTTTCAATGGCTTCGGGAATGGGTGCTATTACTTCAGTAATATGGGCTATGGTAAGTGCAGGAGACCACATTATAGCAGCTAAAACATTGTATGGATGTACATTTGCTTATATGAATCATGGATTGACTAAGTTTGGTATTGACGTTGAATTTGTTGATACTTCTAACCCTGAGAATGTAAGAAATGCAATGAAACCTAATACTAAAATTGTTTATTTGGAAAGCCCGGCAAATCCAAATATGCTTTTGACGGATATTGAAGAAGTTTCAAAAATTGCACATGAAAACAAAGATTGTATTGTTATGGTGGATAACACATATTGCACACCTTATATACAAAGACCTCTTGATTTAGGGGCAGATGTGGTAGTTCATTCTGCAACTAAGTATTTAAACGGTCACGGAGATGTAATTGCAGGATTTGCAGCAGGAAAAAAAGCTATAATTGACCAGGTGAGATTAGTGGGAATTAAGGATATGACAGGCTCTGTATTAAGCCCCTTTGATGCATATTTGATTAACAGAGGAATGAAAACATTAGAAATAAGAATGGAAAAGCATTGCTTTAATGCACAAAAGGTTGCAGAATTCCTTGAATCACATCCTGCCATAGAATGGATTGGTTATCCGGGACTTAAGAGTTTTCCTCAATATGAACTTGCTAAAAAACAAATGGAACTTCCGGGAGCAATGATTGCTTTTGAAGTTAAGGGGGGACTTGAAGCAGGGAGACAACTGATGAATACATTAGAGCTTTGCTCCTTGGCAGTAAGTCTTGGTGATACTGAGACATTAATTCAACACCCGGCTTCCATGACTCATTCACCTTATACACCCGAAGAAAGAGCTTTAAGCGGAATTTCCGAAGGACTTGTAAGACTTTCAATCGGTCTTGAGCATCCTGATGATATAATAGATGATTTAAAACAAGCATTAGATAAATTAGTTTAAAAAAATTATAGGTCTTTTTCTTTCACTTGATTTTTAATTAACTTCATCAATGAATAAATTCATCAAATTATTTAACAATATATCAGAGGTGATTTTTATGGCAAAAGCGGGAATGAGAAGACCGGATCCAAGAGAACCCCATGGAACTGAAAGTAACAAGAAGCAGCATTTTAAAAAAAATGATGTTCCACCCGTTCCTGAAATTCAAGGAAAAGCTAAATATGGCAATAAAAAAGCAAAACAAATAATTATTAATGCAATCCACCACAAAGAATTAGAGTAGGTAGATTGTAGAAATAAGAGTATAGGAGGAAAGATGTGAGAGCTGAAGTTGACAGAGACGCATGCATAAGCTGTGGATTGTGCGAATCAGTTTGTCCTGATGTTTTTGAATTGGATGATGAAAGTATTTCAGTAGTATTAGTTGACCCCATACCGGCAGAGTTTGAGGATTGTACTAAGGAAGCTGAAGAAGGCTGCCCTACAGATGCAATTCATGTTGAATAAAGAATTACAATAAGGTGCTGCACTTTTATTAAAGTGTAGCATTTTTTTTATTTTATAAACAATAATTGTAGAAAAATGGGAAATTGTTTGCTATACTATAATTGGGTGGTGAGCTTATGAAATATTTAATAGGGATTGATGCAGGAGGCACTAAGTCAGAACTTATTGCTTATGATCTTAATGATAAGCCTATTTTCTACAGAATAGGAGGGTTTGGAAATCCCGCTGTTAATTTAGAAAAAACCGTTAATAACATAATATCCTTAATTTATGACTGCACAAATGAATTAGGCAGAGAAAATTGTCAGCTTATTGCTATTGGAATGGCGAGTGTTGAAACAGGAAACTATGCAGAACTTATAAAAAAATATGTTGAAGGTGCTTTTGTAATAAATACAATTATTTTGAATGATGCCGAAATGGCATGCAAAGCATATTTCGGAAATAAGGACGGTATTTTAGTCATTTCAGGGACAGGCTCCTCCTGCTTTGCTCAAAAAGACAGAAAGGGAGAAATGGTTGGAGGATGGGGCCATATTTTAGGTGATGAAGGAAGCGGTTATCATACGGTTATGCAAGTTTTTAAAAATATTGTTTATAAGTTTGACAGAAATCTTCCATTTGATAACTTAAGCAAAGCTATTATTGAAATAATCGGTGGTTTAACACGCTCTGATATTATGAGTTTTATTTATAATAATGAAAAAAACAAAATCGCGGCTCTTTTTCCCATAATAGTTGATTATGCCAAAGAAGGAGAACCTTATGCTATAATGCTTTTAGAAAATGCAGGCAAGTATCTTGCCGAGATTACAGAAGTAGCATACAAAAAGAAGGATTTCAGAGGTCCCGCTAAAATTGGCTTGAAAGGTGGAATTTTTCACAACAGCTTCTCTGTACTTTCTGTATATATGAATGAAATACAAAAAAGATTGAACTCTTTTGATATAATTGAAGAGGATATTTCAACCACCAAGGCTGTATGCAGTTTATATAAAGAGAAATCATTGCTGTGAATAATCCTCTATTATAAGAATGGTCTTTAGGGTAAGAGGAATGTTACCGTATAATAATAATCTTTAAAACCTGAGATCCTTCGCTATCACTCAGGATGACAAAGCAGAACATATTCGTTTTCGTGGTTCGCTTACACAATTATAGCAATTAAAAAGGAAGAGGTGCCGACTGAGCACCTCTAATAATTTGTATTAATCACCGCCAAATAAATTTCCTATTCCAATATTTCCGAGCAAACTTGCTTCTCCTTTGGAGCCGCTGCCACCGCTTTTTCTGCTTGCCGAATAAATTCTGTCAGCTATTCTGCTAAATGGCAATGACTGCATCCATACGGTACCGGGACCTCTTAAAGTTGCAAGGAACAATCCTTCGCCACCAAACAATGCACTTTTTACATTGCCTGCCATCTGGACATCATAATCAACTCCCTGGGTAAAAGCTACCAAACAACCGGTGTCTAATTTAAGCATTTCCCCCGGAGCTAAATCTTTTTTAATAATAGTTCCGCCTGCATGAAGAAAAGCAAAGCCGTCGCCTACTAATCTTTGCATTATAAATCCTTCACCACCAAATAGACCTGCACCTATTTTTTTCTGGAATGCAATTGTTATTTCAATCCCCTTTGCAGAACATAAATATGCGTCTCTTTGACATACTATTTGTCCACCATAATCAGGTAAGCTTACAGGAATTATTTTACCCGGATACGGTGCTGCAAATGCAACAACCTTTTTGTCAATACTTTTGTTAGTAAATGTTGCAGTGAATAAATTTTCTCCCGTAAGCACTCTTTTGCCTGCTGTAGCCAACATTCCTTTAAAGCCCTTACTTTTTTCACTACCGTCTCCGAACATAGTATCCATTTCGATACTTGAATCCATGTACATCATTGCACCTGGTTCTGCAATGATAGTTTCCCCATAATCCAGACCAATTTCAACAAACTGAATATCGTCTCCAAAAATTTTGTAATCTACCTCATGAGCTAATCCCATAATTCCTCCTAATAATTGTTAGGAAACACACCTTCTTGTATAGTGATATCCTTTGCGGGTTGAAGGAATGTCCCCGTAATTTATTTATACCCCTAATTCCATTTATAGGATAGCAAACATTTTCACAAAATGCAATGATAAAATTTTCTTGTTTTATTTTGATTAAGTTATATAATAGAGTAAGAAGTCAATAATAAACGTAAAAATTTTAACATAAATTTTTATAAAGCAGGCTAAAATGGAAAGATATGAAGAAATTGAAAGAAGTATTATAAAAAAATTTAGAAAGACAATATGGTCAAAGTTTATTTCCGGAATAAAGGAATATAAATTAATTGAAGATAACGATAAAATAGCAGTATGCATTTCCGGAGGCAAGGATTCCATGCTTATGGCTAAGTGTATGCAGCATCTCCAAAAATACAGTGATATAAAGTTTGAAACAGAATATATAGTTATGGATCCTGGATATAATGAAGTAAACAGGCAGCAAATTATTGAAAATGCAGGAATTTTAAATATACCTGTTAATATATTCAACACGCCTATATTTGAAATAGTGGATAGAGTAGATGAAACACCGTGTTATTTATGTGCCAGGATGAGAAGAGGTTATTTATACAGAAATGCAAGAGAATTAGGATGTAACAAAATTGCATTGGGTCATCATTTTGACGATGTAATAGAAACGGTACTTATGAGCATGCTTTATGCTGCAGAAATAAAAACAATGATGCCCAAACTTCGCAGTACTAATCATGAGGGTATGGAGCTTATAAGACCTATGTATAAAATACGCGAAGAAGATATACTTGCATGGAAAAGATATAATAATTTGCAGTTTATTCAATGTGCATGCAGCGTTACAGAAAGAACACATGCGGAGGGTACAGGCTCCAAAAGACAGGAAATGAAATTATTAATCAAAAAACTAACTCAAATAAATCCAAATATTGATACAAATATTTTTAGAAGTATACATAATATTAATTTAGATACTATTATTGGTTATCGAAAAGATAATGAATATCATAATTTTCTTGATGATTACAACTTAGGGTAAATTTATAAATCAAAGAAAGCATATTTTGTTATCGAATTAAATTGCAAAAGTTTTGTTTAAACATATATAAGGGTATTATTTTTAATTAATGAAATATTTATAGTAACGTATATGTATATGGAGGTTATTTCATTGGGTAGAAGCGGAGGTTCTGGAGGAAGAAGCGGAGGCGGCTCCTTTGGAGGAAGCAGAGGAAGCGGTGGACGCAGTGGTGGTTTCGGTGGAGGATTTTCACTTGGTGGTCGTGGAGGCTCATCGGGCGGAAGCTTTGGAAGTTCTTCAAGGGGAAATCGCAGTGGAAGCAGTGGAGGTTCTTTTGGCGGGTCAAGCGGCGGAGGTATATTTGGCGGCAACAGGAATACAGGTCCAAGAGTTGGTCCGGTATTTGGTCCAAGAATCGGTCCCGTATTTGGTCCAAATATAGGCGGAGGTTTTGGAGGCGGATACAGCCCTCGAAGGTCAAGAGGTGGAGGAGGCTGTGGATGCGTCACATTACTTATTATTTTAATTGTGATTGCTGTTATTTTTATTGTTATTTTTTCAATATTGGGCTCAACAACAAGCAATAGTGGAGGCAATATTACCGTTTCATCTGTTGAAAGAGTTGCACTTCCACCCGGATCTGTAAATGAAACAAAGTATTATACTGATGAATTAGACTGGATAATGAATGAAACAAAGCTCATTAACGGCTTAAAACAATTTTACAAAGAAACGGGAGTTCAGCCATACTTATATTTGACAGATACAATTAACGGTTCACATTTTCCAACGAATTTAGAATTAGAATCCTTTGCGAGCAGCTTATATGAGGAGCTGTTTACGGATGAAGCTCATTTGCTGTTAGTATTTTTTGAATATGAAGGCAGATATATGGACTGGTATATTGCCGGCACTCAAGCAAAAAGTGTAATTGACAGAGAAGCAGGTGACATATTGCTTGATTACATAGACAGATACTATTATGATGAAAGTTTAACTGACGAGGAATTTTTCAGCAAATCTTTTAGTGATGCTGCCAATAGAATTATGACAGTTACAAAGTCTCCTTGGATTACAGTGTTTATGGTATTAGGTGTTGCAGTCGTGGTTATTGTACTTTTCATATGGTGGAAAAAGTCTAAGGAACAAAAAATTTTAGAAGCAAAAAGAAGAGAGGAATTATTTAAAACTCCTCTTGACAAATTTGGTGATACGAAAGCAGAAGACCTGCTTAAAAAATATCAGGATGATAATGAACAATAAATACAATCTGCCACAAGGCAGTAAAAATTAAGGAGGAAATGATGGCAATATTAGAAAGGTTTAACAATATTATCAAAGCAAATATAAATGTTTTGCTTGATAAATTAGAAGATCCGGAAAAAATGATTGATCAGTATTTAGAAGATATGATGAAGGATCTTGCGGAAGTAAAACAAAGTACTGCAGAAGTTATAGCGGAAGAAACACGCACTAAGAGATTAGTTGATGATAATCAGGCTGAAGCAGCAAAATACGGTGAATTTGCAAAGAAAGCTTTAGTGGCAGGCAATGAAGGAGATGCAAGAACATTCATCAATAAAAAACAGGAACTGGAAAATGTAGGAGCAGGATTGATGACAGCTTATGCAGCTGCTCATGAAAATGCAATTAAAATGCGTCAGATGCACGATAAGTTAACTTCTGATATCGAAGAGTTAAAAGCAAGGCGATTGATGATTAAATCAAAAGTTAAGGTTGCAAAAACACAGGAAACTTTAAATGAAGCAACTCAAGCAACCAAGAAAATATCCGGTGCTAAAAGTGCATTTGAACGTATGGAAGAAAAAGCAAGCAGGATGTTAGATGAAGCAAATGCTATGGCAGACCTAAATATGGAGCCTATTGATGAAGCAAAAGCATTAGAAGAAAAATATGCATCAATGGGCAATGCATCAGTAGATGAAGAATTGAATAAGTTAAAAGAAGAATTAGGAATGTAAGGATTAATTAAAAACTGCCAAAAGGCAGTTTTTGATTTTAACTGCTATTGGACAAACAGTTGACATGAACACTTAAATTTATTAATATATTAGTATGTTATTTTATTTTTTTATTAAACAAAGGATATATTTATGATAAATTATGAGGATTTTCAAAATTTAATTGATTCAATGTATGAAGGTGTATTATTCATTGATAATAAAAACAATAGAATTGTTAACAGACAATTTAAAAGAATTTTTAATATAATCGGTGAGGATAAAAAGTCATTAGCAAAAGTTCTTGCAAAATATAAATTGTTAAATTTTACAAATCATGATGGTTATGCTGAAAGTGAAATTTTGATTGGTGACAGAAATATTACTGTCGAATCATTTTGCTACCGTAATTTGAATATTTTTCAATTTGATATATTATTGTTTAAAGAAGCAACTGAAATTCAAGAAGCAAGAAATGAAATAGAAGAATTGAAATTAGCTTTAAATTCTTTAAAAGACGTGTTGGACAATGCCTATCAGGGGTTTGTACTAGTTAACGAAGAAGGAATAATAATTAAGTGGAATTATGAAAAGCTTTTTGGCATTAAGGAAGAAGATGCATTAGGAAAGCATGTTGAAGATGTAATAGAAAATACACGCCTTCATGTTGTTGTAAAAACAGGTAAAAAGGAATTGTATGATGTTCAAAGAATTCAAGGACATGACATGATTGCAAGCAGAACTCCAATTTATAAAGATGAAAAAGTTATTGGTGCTGTTGGAACGGTTCTTTTTAAGGATATTAAAGAAGTTACAGACTTAGCAAAAAGACTTAAAATTCTTGAAAGTACTGTAGATAAGTATAAAAGTGAAATCAGCAAAATGTATCATGCTAATTATAGTTTTGATGATATAATTACTCAAAATATCCATATGCTTGAATTGATTGATATTGCAAAAAAGGCTGCCAATTCAGGCTCAACCATATTAATTGAAGGTGAAAGCGGGACAGGCAAGGAATATTTTGCCCATGCCATTCATGAAGAAAGCAGCAGAAGATTGGCTCCTTTCATAAGAATAAATTGTGCGGCAATACCTCATGAGTTGTTGGAGTCAGAACTTTTTGGATATGAGGCAGGAGCTTTTACAGGAGCTAAAAGAGAAGGGAAAATAGGTAAATTAGAGCTTGCAAACGGCGGTACAGTGCTTTTAGATGAGATTAGCTCAATGCCTATGAGCATGCAGGCTAAATTATTAAGAGTATTGGAAGAAAGAGAATTTGAAAGAATAGGCGGCAATAACTCAATAAAAATAGATATTAGACTAATTGCCTGCACAAATGAAAATATTTCACAGCTTGTAAGTAAAAACAAATTTAGACAGGACTTGTATTATAGATTAAACGTTGTTAAATTAAATATACCTCCACTAAAAGACAGGTTAGATGATATACCTTGCTTATGTGATAATATTTTAAATAAACAAATTCAAAGCGTTGGATTAACTTCTAAAACCGTGACGGATAGAGCAATATTCGCATTGAAATTATATAATTGGCCCGGTAACGTAAGAGAGCTTCGAAATATTCTTGAAAGAGCCGCTAATGTTTCAGTAGGAAATTATATAGGTATTCAACATTTACCTGATTTTATAAAAGAAAAACTATATGACGATGTTAAAAAACCTGATGTGCAAACATTAAAATACAAATTAGCTGAAGCAGAAATAAATGCTATAGTAGAAGCATTAAAAAATAGTAATGGAAACAGAACTGAAGCAGCTAATCTGTTAGGCATTCATAGAACAGCATTATATAAGAAACTTGAAGGATATGGCATAGATATAAAAACTATTAAAGTGTAGAAAATAAGATACATTAGCAAATGGTGTAGCAAAATTTCTACAAGTGTAATTTTTTTGCAAATTAAGCATTATTTGTGTTTTAAAAAAAAAGCAAACTTAAAAATGTAGATAAAATTCTACATTTTATTTTATGATTTTTTAAACAATAAATCAGTTGTTAAGGGAATGTTAATATTTCAACGAAAAAGTTTGTCAAAATATATACAGGTAGTTGGCATAGTTATTGCTATTAATAATATGAATAATTGTGATGAATTATTCCATAATACATAAAGGAGGTCAGTGATGAGAGAAGTTGTTATTGTTAGTGCTGTAAGAACGCCTATAGGAAGCTTTGGTGGAAGTCTCAAAGACGTATCAGCTGTTAATCTTGGTGCTGTTGCAGCAAAAGAAGCACTCAATAGAGCAAATGTTAAGCCTGAAATGGTTGATGAAGTAATTTTTGGTAACGTTCTTCAGGCAGGAATCGGACAAAACTTAGCAAGACAAGTGTCTATAGCTATAGGTGTGCCGATAGAAGTTCCTTCTATGACAATCAATAAAGTTTGCGGCTCAGGATTAAAAACTGTTCAACTTGCTGCACAGGCAATAATGTGCAAAGAGGCTGATATTGTTCTTGCAGGCGGTGCAGAAAACATGAGCCAGGCGCCATATATTATTCCAAAAGCAAGATGGGGATTAAGAATGGGTGATGGTGCAATTATAGATACTATGGTTGCAGACGGATTGACTGATATTTTCAATAATTATCATATGGGAATTACAGCAGAAAACATTGCCGAGCAGTGGAATATTACAAGACAAGAACAAGATGAATTTGCAGTAAGAAGCCAAAACAGAGCAGAAGCAGCAATTAAAAATGGTAGATTTAAGGATGAAATTGTACCTGTTTTAATACCTCAGAGAAAAGGTGATCCAATAGTTGTGGATACTGATGAATTCCCTAAATTTGGTGCTACCATAGAAGGTATGGCAAAATTAAAACCAGCTTTTAAAAAGGATGGTACTGTAACAGCAGGCACTTCATCAGGTATAAATGACGGTGCAGCAGCAGTTTTGGTTATGTCAAAGGAAAAAGCAGATGAGCTTGGAATTAAACCTTTAGCTACAATTGTATCATTTGCATCTGCCGGAGTTGATCCAAAAATAATGGGATATGGTCCTGTTCCTTCATCTAAAAAAGCTTTAGCAAAAGCTAATATGACTATAGAAGATATTGACCTTATAGAAGCTAATGAAGCTTTTGCAGCTCAATCCTTGTCTGTAGTTAAAGACTTAGGATTAGACCCGGAAAAAACTAATGTTAACGGCGGAGCTATTGCATTAGGACACCCTATCGGATGTTCCGGAACAAGAATTCTTGTTACATTAATCCATGAAATGGCAAAAAGAGATGCTCATACAGGCTTAGCTACATTATGTATAGGCGGAGGACAAGGTACAACACTGATCATCAAAAGATAAAAGGAGGATGAAAATTGAACAAAATTATTTCTTTGAATCAAGCTGTTGATATGATTCAAGATGGCATGACTATCATGGTTGGCGGATTCTTAGGATGCAAAAATCCATTTAAAATAGTTGATGCTATAGTTGAAAAAGGCGTTAAGGACATTACTTTAATAGCAAATGACAGTTCTTTCCCTGAAATTGGTATAGGAAAGCTTATAGTTAACAAACAAGTAAAAAAGTTAATTGCTTCTCATGTAGGTACAAATAAAGAAACAGGAAATCAAATGAATTCCGGTGAAATGCAAGTAGAATTAGTTCCACAAGGTACTTTGGCCGAAAGAATAAGAGCTGCTGGTGCAGGACTTGGTGGAGTTTTAACTCCTACAGGTTTAGGTACCATAGTTGCTGAAGGAAAAACCGTTGTAGAAGTAGATGGAAAAGAATATTTGTTGGAAAAACCTTTAAAAGCTGATATTGCTCTTATAGTAGGAGCTAAGGTTGATAAAAAAGGAAATGTTGTATATTCCAAAGCTACAAGAAATTTCAATCCCATAATGGCAACTGCTGCCGATATAGTTATTGTTGAAGCAGATGAAATTGTTGAAGTGGGCGAAATTGATCCAGATAATGTCATGACTCCGGGTATATTTGTAGATTATATAGTAGGAGGTAATGAATAATTATGGATGATAAAAATTATATAGCTAAAAGAGTTGCTAAAGAATTAAACGACGGTGATGTTGTAAATTTAGGAATTGGATTACCTACATTGGTTGCTAACTACATACCTGAAGGAATCGAAATTACATTGCAGTCTGAAAATGGATTTTTAGGAATGGGACCTGCTGCAGAAAAAGGAAAAGAAGATCCTTATTTAGTAAATGCAGGAGGAATTCATGTAACAATCAATCCGGGAGGTGCTTTCTTTGATAGTGCTACTTCTTTCTTGATAATAAGAGGTGGACATGTAGATGCTACAGTATTAGGTGCCTTGGAAGTTGATGAAAAAGGAAATCTTGCAAACTGGATGGTACCTGGAAAAATGGTTCCAGGAATGGGTGGAGCAATGGACCTTGTAACAGGTGCAAAGAAGGTTATTGTTGCCATGAACCATACTGCTAAAGGCAGCCATAAAATATTAAAGGAATGTACACTGCCTTTAACTGCTGTAAATGCAGTTGACTTAATCATTACTGAAATGGGAGTAATGGAAGTAACAAACAAAGGTTTGGTATTAACTGAAATTAATCCTGCTTATACAGTTGAAGATGTACAAAATGCTACAGGAGCTACTTTAATAATTTCTGAAAACTTAAAACAAATGGAACCACAGTAAAAAAATAAATGGAGGATTTAAAATGTTAAAAGACAGAGTATGTATTGTAACAGGAGCAGCAAGCGGTATAGGCTTAGCAATAGCTGAAACTTTCGCAAATGACGGAGCAAAAGTAGTTATGGCAGATGTTAACGAAGCAAAATTGCAAGAAGAATCTGCAAGAATCGGTGCTGTATATTTTAAGGGAGATTTAAGCAAACGTGAAGATTGCAAAGCATTAGTTGATTTTGCCGTTGAGAAATATTCAAAGGTTGACGTTTTGGCAAATGTTGCCGGTATTCAAACTGTTAGCCCAATTGAAGATTTCCCTGAAGACAAATGGTACTTTATGATGGATTTAATGTTAACTGCACCTTTTTTGTTAACAAAATATTGCTGGCCTTATATGAAAGAACAAGGCTGGGGAAGAATTATCAACATGGGTTCAATCCATGGACTTATTGCTTCTGAATATAAATCAGCTTATATTTCAGCTAAACACGGTCTTGGCGGTTTAACGAAAACAGCAGCAGTAGAAGGTGGAAAATATGGTATTACTGCTAATATGATTTGTCCGTCATATGTTAGAACACCATTGGTTGACAAACAAATTGCTGACCAAGCTAAAACTCACGGAATACCTGAAGACAAAGTAATATCTGATATTATGCTTACAAAAGCTTTTGTTAAGAAATTATTAGAACCTAAGGATGTTGGTGAATTCGCTAAATTCTTATGCTCACCTACAGGAGATTATATTACAGGGTCAATGCTTACAATTGACTGCGGTTGGACTGCATCTTAAAGTTATTAAGGGGTGCACAATCTGCACTCCTCATATAAAAAAATAAAATGGAGGATATTTTATGTTTGGAATTATTTTAGGATTAGTATTATTAATGTTTTTGGCATATAGGGGATATTCAATCCTCTGGGTTGCTCCAGTATGTGCTTTAGTAGTTGGATTAACAGGTGGTCTTGATTTACTTGCAATGTACAAAGATACTTATATGACTGGTCTTTCAGGTTATGTAAAATCTTGGTTCCCGGTATTTATGTTAGGTGCAATATTTGGTCATTTGATGGATTACACAGGAGCAGCGAAATCAATAGCTCACTGGTTAACTCAGACATTAGGTGCAAAAAGAGCGATTATGGGTGTTGTTGTTGGTTGCGGCGTTTTAACTTATGGTGGAATAAGCTTGTTCGTTGTTGTATTTGCTATGTATCCATTAGGTCTTGAATTATTCAGAGAAGCTAATATTACAAGAAAATTACTTCCCGGTGCAATAGCTCTTGGTTCATTTACATTTA